>JBAQLI010000279.1:0-26753 GCA_049301735.1 Candidatus Methanoperedens sp. | reverse complement strand
GAATAGCGTAGATAGTAACATGTCAAGAATAAAGAGGTGAAGTTATGGACACAGTTGATATACTAACATATATTTGTAAAAAAAGAGATGATTTTGTCGCAAAAGGAATGAATGTACGGAGTGCCTTAACAAAAGCAGAGCTTGTAATAGCGAAAGAGTATCATATAAGCTTTGAATCAGTAAACAAATTGTTACAGGGTAAGCGATCTTTCGAAATAACAATGTAAAAATTCATCCTCCAGCTCATATGATAAGTTTGAAAGTATTACTTGAAGATAAAAATCAATGGGGGCAATGAAGTTAAATTTTCCTGCAAGAGGAAGCTAATGGTTTATGCTTTTAAAAAAATTGTAATTCTTTAATTGCCTTTTGGTTAAGTTTGTAAAATCAAAATCTTATTTGTGATTTTCTTTGCCTATTTTAACCAGAAATCGCTTAAGAGAAAACAGCCATAAAGATAATTGGAGGTGAAAAATTGATAAATCGTAAACAGCAGGAGTGCATAGATGCTTGTAACGACTGCTTCGTGGCATGTGAATCCTGTGCTACAGACTGTCTTCGCGGGAGCGATGTGAAGATGATGGTAAAGTGCATACAGCTTTGCCGCGATTGCGCGGATATTTGTGCGCTATGTTCAAGGTTCACGGCGAGAGACAGTCAGTTTGCAAAGAAACTTTGTGCCCTTTGTGCTGATATCTGTGATGCATGTGCAGAAGAATGCGAAAAACATGAAGCTGAGCACTGCAAGAAGTGTGCAGAAGAATGCAGGAAATGTGCTGAAGAATGCCGCAAAATGGCAGCTTAATAACGACAAATGGGAGAAATAGGCAATGCACAAAATTATAACTATTTTTCCTTTTTTTTTGTATAAACAATC
This sequence comes from Candidatus Methanoperedens sp., assembly GCA_049301735.1. Taxonomy (GTDB): domain Archaea; phylum Halobacteriota; class Methanosarcinia; order Methanosarcinales; family Methanoperedenaceae; genus Methanoperedens. The sequence continues at coordinate 25,876 of JBAQLI010000279.1, read as the reverse complement.
CTTATTTTTTGAAAATCATAAATAATCCCATCAGAAATCTTGCAAATTTAAACCAAAAATTGCTTTAATAAATAATAAAATAGATTTAAAGATGAAGTGACTCAACATGAAGGACAAAGAAATGATATTGGTGATATTTTTTATGCTCATATTTGTTGCAGCCCTTGGGCTGGCAGCTATATTGCTGATGTAATAGTTATAATTAAAAACAGGACAATCGGGCAAACAATATGTGCTGGCGGTCTAACCATCGGGGATATGGACTTTGTTCCAAAAAATATTGTTGATGCTGAATTTAATTACATGCTACTGCATACAGCAAAAGGATCATACGATGTGGATCTGGGCAACCACCCTGTGTTTACGGTGGATAGGGAAAAACTCGGGCAGTGGATGGCAAAAGAGACTGAAAAAGCAGGCGCTTTGACAGGGATCGCAAATAAAGACGGTTCTGTGGTGGTGCAGCTGCACGATAATCCTGCTTCAGTGATCAAATTCAGGACAAAAACAGCTATTACTGTCACTTTTGATCTTGCGGAAGGTGTGAGAGCCTCAAAGGAAGATAATATAATAAAAATAGAGACCGATAATCTGACAGCATTTATTGCCTCCACGAACTCTACACCTATAAATATTTCAGGAGGAGAGGTCAGGATCGGACCCGGCAGTGGAAATATTATTTTCAGGGCAGTGCCTGTGAATATGCCTGTAGAAGGCATGCATCAAAGGTTCATGGGAGAAATGATGAGGAACAGGGCAGGAGCAGAGATTTCTATGGGTATGTCAGGTAAATATTCCATTGTTAATTATTCCGAGAATATGAACGTCATGATAAAATCCATGGAGAAAAATCGTATGAAAATGACAATTAACTCCACAGACCCTTCAGGAAAATTTGTTATGATGAACATAGATAACAGTTCTCTGGTGTGGAATGAAAATCAGAAAATGCGTTTCTACCTTGACAATAAACCAATGAGACAGGTCATGACCGAGCAGGAGTTGTATGATGCAAAAGAATCTTCTTTCTGGCTCGTGGTTGAAGATGGAACGACGCCGACTCCAACACTACTATAACTCAGGCAGCAAAAACACCTATTTCAACGCCTGCAACACCCGGATTTGGGGTTGTTCTTGGATTGCTGGGTGCGGGTCTTGCTTATCAATTGGGACGGAAATGGTGAGCAGGTTTCATGTGTTATCCGGGAAGCTCAGCTACACCCAGAGTTCACCCTGGAATCAAGTTTAACTTTATTGTATTAGTCTTCCTGGATGAAATTCCCATGCCATGTATGATACCATACCTGGCCTGAGTACCCACTTACATCCAGCATGCCGTACATTTTGTTATCCTTCTTGACATCAAAATGGTAGTAGCCATAAAATAATCCACTATCTTCCGCCTTCGTTCCCTGGAGTCGAGAATCCAGAAACTGCTGTGCATATGCTACTGCCTGCTCTTTTGTCAGGGTCATAGAGCCTGGCTGTGTGCGCATCATACCATACTTTGTGTTCCACATCATATTAGGGCCCATTTCTGGAGAAACAATACCACTATACTTATCTATTAGCATCTGGAATGCCTTGGTTCCTGTGCTTTTCTCTTTATATTCCACATAGAAATTGAATTCCCATTCTTCCAGATCAGCAAGCTCCAGTTCAGGATTATTCTGAGCAGCCAAATATCTCTTTGCAATATCACTGGCTTGTTCCAGGCTCACCAGGCTTCCATTGGAATTATACGGGACGCCGCCACTCACAAGCATATTTCCGCCCATCATTTGCATCATGGATCCCATCATACCACCTGAACCGCCCATCATGCCTCCTCCCATCATTCCACCGCCCATCATACCGCTTTGTCCCATTTCTCCAAAGCTACCCCATTGCGGCGAATATCCTCCATAACTAAAATGAGAGTATCCGGAGCTGAGAACCAAACCTGTAACACCTACAACAATCAAGGCAACGCCTAATAAAGCAAGAGTTTTTTTATCCATGTTACCTCCCAGTTAATTCTAAAATCCATCAATTCCCGGCTGTAGCATCCACTACCTTTTTGAGCTTGTTCTCAACCTGCTCAGCAATAGGTAAAAGTTTTTGATTGCCTACTTTTCCAAGCTGCACAGTAGGTAAGATTGCGCTGACAAATGTTTTTCCACTCTTAACATAAACGATGACATTGCAGGGGAGCAAAACTCCGATATCTTGCTCGGCAGTCAGCGCCTGGTAAGCCAGCGGCGGATTACATGCTCCAAGGATTATATAATCCTCAAAATCTACATTAAGTTTGGTCTTAAGAGTTTGTTTGACATCTATTTCTGTGAGGACTCCGAAACCTTCTTTTTTCAGTTCATCCTTTACTTTCGCAACAGCATCGGCATAACCTAACGAAACAGATCTTTTGTAGTTGTACATTTTAAATTACCTCCTACTCCCTTTATTGTAGGTCTTTCTTTTTCTCTTCAAATTCTTCTTTACAATTGATTTTTGTACTATAAAAAGATGTATCCAGGAGGTTCTGTCAAGATGTCGGTTGTTAATATTATAATATTAAGTAAATCATAGGCAGTTGCCTTTCTTAAAGTAGCGCTTTCCTTTTAACAACCGAATACTTGACAGCACTCAGAATGATAAACGATAAATACAATATAGTCTGACAAATGTCAAAAACTAACAGGTAAATTAACCTGGCACATCAAAGGGTCAGGCGCAAGTATCCCTTTAAATTGTCTTGCTCTGAACCTGCATCCACCTTTGCATTCGTGAAGCACTGAACAATCCTTGCATTCAAGTTCATCAAGTTTCCATAAGTAGGACTTGCAGATGTTTTCCCATGCAGACCTAAGATCATTAACTACCCCTGCAGGTTCATTTTCAAAGAATCCGCATTTACTGACTGAACCATCGGGAGCTACCGAACAAAGGTGAGAACCGCATGTGTAATCTCCTGTACTTTCATGTGCTCCGGCGCCGAACCCGTATTTCAAAAAATTGGCGGCTTCTTTCAAGTCAAGAACAAAATCCCCGTTTTCGCAAAGCTCACCTACGATGCATGGAACATCAACGCTCCACGAAATTGCCCCCATCTTTGAAAAAAGCTTATCCATCTCCTCAAACTCATCCGTATTGAATTTATGTACCATGGTGGCGATAGAAACTGGTATCCCTGATCCACATAAATTGGAAATTCCTCTCATAGATCTGTTATATGAACCTTTTCCTCTTAGAAGATCATGAGAACGGATGCCGTCGATACTGATCTGCACTTCATGAACATAACGGGATAATTTTCTTGCAGTGGTCTTGTCTATGAGGGTTCCGTTTGATAATAAAACCACTCGTAATTCATAAGATGGAAGTATATCCATAAGCTCCCAGAATCTTGAATGGATCAGCGGTTCTCCTCCAGAGATCATGAGTTTCAAACCCCCCATTTCTTCAAATTGCAACACTGCTTTTTCAAAAATATCAATGTCTATTTCAAGTTTTCCGGGATTCTGGAGATAGCAATGCTTACAGGCGAGATTGCATATATTCGTAATATTTAAAAGAAGATAACGTAGTGAAGGGATCGGTGAATGGGGAGCTTTGAGTTTTTTTATTTCATTTCCTTTTGTCAACCGGATGATCCCTTCATCCAGCATGAAATCAATATTTTCATCGATTTTTTCATTCACGAGCAGATCCGCGAAAGGATTCCTGCCATTACATTTTTTCAAGAACTGGAAAGCTTCGTCATCCAGTTCATACAACTCATCCTTAATGATATTATAAACAACAGGAGACTCAAGCTCGCACAGGATATGACCCTGTGCCAGCATGGGATATTTACCTGAAGGCATCCTTAATCTCAACTGGTGTTATTCTGCCCTCTTGAAGCATGGTTTTTAAGACCTTGAACGCTGCGCATTCAAGCTCGAAATCATCTTCCTTGAAGAATTCGCAGTGGGTGCAGATAAGGGTTACATAAGGATTTATTTCTTTTTTTGTCATCTGCTAAGCCTTTGATTAAGCGCAGGAAGAGTGGCATTTACATGTTCCCTTGGCGATTTTCTTTATCTTTCTAATCTTCAATGTTTTCACCTCGTTCATACAGATTCCTTTGATTACTTATCTGGCTTTTGGTTTAAATTTGTAAAAACATATTGGTGATTTTCTTTCTTTATTTTCTTACGACCAGCACAGGGATCCTTGAACCCCGGATCACTTTATCAGCCACGCTTCCAAGCAGGAATTTTTCGATCCCACTCCTGCCCAGTGTACCCATCACTATTATATCAACAGACTCCTCCTCAGCAAGTTTCAGAATCTCCTTTGCCGGCTGGCCTTCCATGATCCATTTCCTGAGATCCACGCCATCTCTCTTTGCCTGTTCCTCTACGATTTTTATTGCTTCATCACCTTCATGTTTCAGGATCTTCTTCAAACCCTCTATGGATGCATCTATGGTTTCATATGATCCAGGATCAAAGTCGGATTTTATTTCCAATGTGCCAGGTGGGGAAACGAGACTGATCACATAAACAGCATGAAGCTGCGCTCCTGTGAGCTTTGCAAGTTCGATCGCATGGGTTATTGCCTTTTCAGTATGCTCTGACCCATCTGTTGCTATCAGGATTTTTTTATAAAGCTTATTCGTAATTTTTCTCCTTAAACTTATAAACGGATATATTCCTTTTTATTTAAGTGGTTTTCCCTTTAAGTTCTTATTCATATCAGGTCTTTCTTTTTCTCTTCAAATTCTTCTTTACTTATCTCTCCCTGGCGTATTTTTCCTTCAGCATTTCAATTTTCTTCAGTTATCGTATCTTATAGCATCCACAGGTCTCATCTTTGCTGCATGCCTGGCAGGAATTATTCCGGATAATATGCCTACCACAACCGAGAATCCGATTGCGAAAAAGATAGTCCCAGCAGTTATTGTCGCTCTCATATCTCCACCAAAGCCCAGCGCCTGTATGCCCAGATACGGGATAAACAAGGAAATAGCTGCACCAAATATTACACCTATGATTCCTCCCACAAGTCCGAATATTCCCGACTCGATAAGAAAAAGCTTCATGATTTCCTGTTCACTCGTTCCTATCGCCCTCAATAACCCTATCTGCCTGGTTCGTTCCATCACCGACATGAACATTGTGTTTGCTATGCCGATTGCTCCAACAAGCAGCGAGACAGCAGCGATCGCACTCAAGAATAAAGATAATGTCTGTGTAACACCGCTCATCTGTTCACGAATAAGGGCCGATGCTATGACTGTAAAATCCTTTGTTCGCGGATTTACCTGTCTCGAACTCATTAATTTCTGCTCGATATCTGATTTAAGATATTCAACTAGAGAAGCGTCCGAGGCTTTAATGACTATAGATGTAAACTGGTTATTTGCTACTTTTTCCGTTATTACTTCTCTTGCCATCTCGGCAGGCATATAAATTCCTGTGTCACTACCTCCTCCAAATCCTCCTGACTGCTTCAGGATACCTACAACCCTGAAGTTTTTATTTCCTATGACAATCGGACGGTTAAGCGTTACTGGTTGAAGGAAAGTCCCCCTGGCGAGATTGTATCCCACCACAATTGAATTAGAATCCCCTGCCTGAAGATATCTTCCATCATCTATTCCTGTATTATCCAATAGTCTCCAGATCGAAGTATCGACACCAGTTACAGAAACTACTGTTTTCTCATTATCGTACTTGAGGTCTGCCTTACCTGAAACGAGCCCGTTTACATACATGACACCGGGCACCTGTTTGATCACCTTTATGTCTTTATCTGTGAGGTTGATAGAAGAACTCGTACTCACTGACCTGTCAGTATGCATTTCGCTGTGCACACCTGTCGCTCTGAAATATCCCGGGATGACGGTTATTATATCAGCACCGAAGCTACCAAGCCTCTGCTGCACATTTTCCTGCATTCCCTGGCCTATGGATATGATAGCTACAACCGAAGCGACGCCTATAATTATACCCACGATGGTAAGCCAGCTTCTCATCCTGCTTTTCCTTACATGGGAAAGAGAGAGAAGGAAGATATCCAGAAGCCTCATTTTCTTCTCTGCCTCTGGAATTTCATCCTCTGGTACATTTCAGTGATGCTCTTTCGCTGCCAGAAACCAATGATGCCAAGAAGCGCGATCCCGATGTAAGGAGCAAAGCTAAGCACCAGTCTGGAATAATTTGTTCCTCCGCCATGCATAGCCGCATGTTGGTCATCTTTGGATGCTGTACCAGCCATCCCGCCTGAAAGTTTTACTGGAAGCTTCTTTTCTATCGATCTGCGTATACCTGCAGCATCAGTATACAGTATTTTTATTGCCATATCAGATCTTCCAGTCTGGGAGACCTGGAAATTTGCGGAGGTGTAATCTCCAGAGTTCAAATTCCCTATCACCTGTGTATTGCTACCTGAAACGCTGAAACTGTTTTGAGGAGGTACTTCCACGCTTACTGCTTTAGCCGGATTGACCCCTATATTGGATACACTGAGGAGAAAACTGCTTCCTGATTCCTGATAACTTAACTCAAAATCTGTAATTCCTGCAACACCCACACCTATGGAATCGCTGGCCGAGTAGTTCATTCCTGAGATTTTTAAAGGTATATTATAAACACCAGTCTGCGCCTGCGCATCAACCAGGAGCGTAAATCTTATTTCCGCTTCATCCCCGGGACTCAGGCTCCCGATAGAAAACCTTGTGCCTGAACCTACTATTGAAAATACATTTGTCAGGTGTTCCATTGCAGTGTCAATATCAACATACAGGTTTCTGGCAGTACCTGTCCCTTCATTCCTGAATTTCGATACGATTTCATTCGAGGAACCGGGTGCTACGGTTTCGACGGAAGTGTTTGAGAGTGTTATTACCGGCGTACCTGAAACAACTAATATCCTGTCCTCCTGCATCGTTGTTGTAGGCAGGCTGCCGCTCGAATCAACTCTACCCTGCACTGCTTTTTCAGTAGCATTGTTTGCCGGAACGAGTTTCACGACAGTATCGCTTAACCATGTACCATAACCTATATTTTTAATCGGCACCCATACAAAGACCGTATCGCCAGGATACACAGGTTCATGTTCAGTCACCAGATAAATTTTTGCCGCTGATGCGCTCTGTAAAAACAGCAACGAAATCATCAAAAAGAAGATATATTTTCTTATTATATTATTCATATATTCGCTCCATTATGATGCAAGTGTTCCATCTATCATTCTCACAATTTTGTCTGCACTTCCCGCAATTTTTTCATCATGAGTGATCATAACTACCGTGACGCCCTGTGCATTTAGCTGTTCGAAAATATCCAGTACCTCTTTTCCTGCTTCTGTATCGAGATTGCCGGTTGGTTCATCAGCTAAGAGCAACAGGGGATTTGTTGAGAGTGCTCTTGAAATCGCTACTCTCTGGCTCTGGCCTCCTGACAACTGGGAAGGGTAATGGTTAGCACGGTCGGAAAGGCCCACAAGTTGAAGCAGTTCCTCTGATCTATCCCATATCTCTGCCTCGCTGAATTCATGTATTCTCATAGGCAGCTGGACATTTTCAAGAGCCGTTAATGTTGGATAGAGATTGTGGGACTGAAAGACAAAACCTATTTTCTTGCCTCTTATCCGGGAGAGTTTTAATTCGGTGAGGGCAGCAATATTCTGTTCTTCAAGGAACACCCTGCCTCTTGTAGGGATATCAAGACATCCTATCATGTTCATCGCTGTTGATTTGCCACTCCCGCTCGGCCCCATGAGCGCCAGAAATTCGCCAGGCGCTACTTTTAAGCTCAGGCCCTTAAGAGCCGGGACTTCTACTTCCCCCATCTTATATATCTTCCATACATCATCAAGTTCAATAATGTTCAAAGATGCCTCCTGATATATTTTTGCCAGCTATCGAGTTACTTTACAGGCAATGTAAACTAAATACTTTACAAGCATTGTAAATTATATAGTTTGCGCTTTAAAAAATTAAAGTCCCTTTATCTATTGAATTAGATTTTTGAAGGCACAAATGAGATGTTTTTGATCAACCTGCCCTTTGGCTACTGGAGATACAATACCCACATGTTCTCAAGAAACTGGATGATGGCTGTGCACATCCCCGTACCGTTTGTGTTCTTGTTGAGAATAGCTTCAGGTTTCGGGTGGAATGTTATACCGTTGCTTATGTTATCATTCGCTGCCGGGCAGTTCACAGGCGGAAAGCTGAGAAAAATAGAATCTCAATAAGCAATGTCAATCATATTATCAGTGCAAATTCTTAAAATTATAGAATAAATCCGGTAAAAAATCTTCAAAATTTAAAGCAAAATGACCTTTAATATAGACGATACATAACACAAGATACTAAAATTAATACGGAGAATAAAAAAATGGACTGCTGTGGATCAAGTAAACCAAAAGAAACAGATACAGAAATAAAAAAAGAACAAACAGGCAATGAACAAAATCCCGTTGAAAAAGAGCATAATCATGGCAGTGGCTGCTGCGGAGGCGGCGGCACGAAAGATATGTTACTGCACATTGTGCTGATGGTGGTCGTAGTTTTAATAATATCATATTTTACCAGGGGATGAGGAAATATGAAACGGAAGACAGTATTAGTTATTGGGATTCTCGGAATATTACTGGTTTTCGGCGCTGCTTTGGCAGTGGCGCAGAATACAAGCAGCGAGAAAACAAAGGAAGGGGAAAATCATGAATGTACTCCGGAGATGATGACGGATATGTCAAAAAATTGCCCGGAGCAGATGATGCAATCCGGCGCATGTGAAAATATGATGAATGGTGAAGAAGGCCATAGTGGAATGATGGGTAATGAAAAGCCTTCAGGGGGCAATACTGGCACAGCAGGCGAAAATCATTGTGGGGATTCTGATATGGGTTCAATGATGGGCTCAAGCGTAGCGGACAAAAAAGGTATGATGTAACTCTTTTTAGTTTTTCAATATTTTTTTTTTACGCACTTTGCGACCTTATCCATGATGGTATGATCCTCTCCGAGCTTGCAGATAGAATCGTAATGCAGGCAGAGTTCCGAAAATAAAATATATGCTATTTTGATATCATTCTGTTTTATAAAAGCTGGTCTTTTCAATTGGGCGATTATATCCTTCTCTCTTTGCTCAGGAGCAACAAGATAGAGCGATACCTTTTCTGATTTCGAAAGTGTGAGCGCTAAATCACTGAGGCGCAGAATACCAGAATATATCGAAGTGCTTTTCTCTACTTCGTAGGCGCTCACAAATTTATTCGTTCCTTTTTCAAACCATATTACATCAATGAGTGCAATAGTTTTTTTAATTTCGTCTCTAACTTCTATTTCAGGAAGTTCAGGTAAAGAAATAAATGAGAAACTTTCGTTGTTGTATGATTTTGCCCGATCATTTGAGGCTACCAAAACATCGTAGCTAAGAGATTTCCCTATCTTCATCAATAGGTATTGGATTTTTGTATGTGTATGCTCTTCTTCGATTTCAATTTGCACATCTTGATGTCTTTTTTGGATGAGCTTTTCTCTCTTTTTTTCCTCTTTTTCTATGACTATCTGAACATTCTCATCCACAACAATTCTCCCCACGCCGACATCAAAAAGTAATCCCGATATTGCTCCCAGATCCTTGGATAGTAAATTCTTAAACTGATCATTAACCTGAATGATCGTATCCCTCATTTCCAAATAATCGTCCCATGAACCCAATTTTTTCTTATCTTTAAATAATAAATTAAATCCCTTAACTATAGCTGTGTTAAAAGGCGGGATAATTGTTGGGTGGATAAAATACAGGATGTTTGCTACTGCGGGACCTAGCCCCTTAATATTTTGATGGGATAATTTAATTATCTCTTTAATGATCTGTTCTTCCTTGGCTTTAAGGCATGATTCCAGGAACTGGCCAAAAAAAGTTTTATTCGCATCATTCTCATAAATATCGGGGATCCTGAGTTTTGGTTTCCAGTAGAAAGGATGTGCAGCTCCTTCAAAAACCTGTTTTTGTTCTGTTATGGCAGTCAGGACTACCTCAAGGGAAGAGTCCTTAAAATCGTTAGGGAAAACACCTTCTTTAATATCCTTTATTACCTGTTCAGCACCTCTTCGAATTGCTCCAAAAGCTTTTAACCTCGCTTCATTGTTGATGAACCATGTGTTGTATACACTTTCCGGGTCATTTTTATAAGTCTGTATGATGAATTGGTTTCTTTCTTGATCAATCATTTTAACACCATTTTCAATAATAATAAAAAGCAAATTCTCTTTTTTTGACTATATATGTTTGTATATTTATTCTAAATGATAAAAGTACACATATAATCTTATCGTATTATTTTATACATCATATTTTTAAAAAAAATAGTACTTTTGTTTGCATTATTAAACCACAAGCCACATTAAAAAGTATGTTGTATTAAAATTAGTGGCCGGAAAAAACACAACTATTTTTCCCCACTCCTATCTTCCGATCACACCTATCCCATCAATTCCTTCTGATACTGTTTATTCACAAATTCCAAGCAAGCATCGTTTTAATTTGTTTAGCAAAAACCACAACATACCGCGGGTCACCTCACCACAATTACACCTACCGTAAACTATATACCTACTTTACACCTATTGTAAAGAAGAATACATGAATTTTGTGTCTGAAATTGATGAACCCAATAAGAATGAAAACCAAATTTCTAATGATAATATAATCCGGGAGGATAAGTTGTGATAGCTATGAAGGGAACCATTTCTATATTCATAGCACTATTGTATTTCATAAACATAGGTTCTGCCCAGTTTGATGAGATGACCACATCTGGAAATAATACTGGAAGCTACAATATAAGTGTCGTTCTTGACCATATTTTCATCTCGAAAAAAAATAATTCAATTGAGATTTCTGAGATCGTTGTATTCAGGAATGAGGGTGAAGAGATATATTACAACAAAGATAACCATACTTTCTTTGCCATATCAACCCCCCCGGATATAAAAAACCTGAAAACCCAGGCAATGGAATGCTGCCTCGTTCAGGATGAAGGGGTGGTATATATGGATCCTATGCAGTCGATCGCGCGGGGCGCTAACTTTGATATGCAGATATCGTATGCACTTATTCCCCAGGATCAAAAATATGTTTTCAATAAAAGCGTTATATACAATTCTACTTCCATTTCGATGTTCATTGATAAAAAAAGTGGAATTGACCTGGAAGGACCATCTGAGGTTATGACACTTTCAGGAAAAGAATACAGCGTTATCGCTTTTAATAATCTCAGAGCAGGGGAAATGATCAGCGTTCCTGTAAAAATAATCCCTGAATATTCAGGTTATTTGTATCCAGGAATTGGATTATTCGTTTTATTTTCAATCGGCTTAATTTATTTTTTTAAGGACAAAATCTTTAAGAGAAGAAAAAAAGAGTCCACGCTTGAAGAACTTGAGATTGAGAAAAGAAATATTTTCATGACAATTCATGGATTTGAAAAACATGCAGGATCTGAAATCTCTGAAGAATACCAGAAATTGATGGAAGAATACAGGCAGAAAGCTATCCGGATTTGTATTAAGATCGATAACTTTAAAAAAAACAAACAGGAAAGATGCCAGTGATGGTGAGCAAGGGGTATTAGAACAAATACATCGTTTACGCTATAAGATATCTACTTTACACCAGACGTAAAAGTACAAATATTAATAAAAACAATAAAAGGAGATATGAATATGCAAATAGACCCAATTTGTGGAATGCAGGTAGATGAAAATACGGCACAGTACAAATCAGAATATAAAGGGAAGACCTATTATTTTTGTGCGCCCGGATGTAAGAAAGCATTTGATTCTGATCCCGAAAAATACCAGAAGGGCGGCCCTGTGGGTATGGGGGAGAAAAAATCATGGTGGAAGTTCTGGTGAATATAAATATTTTTCATACAAATTGAAAATAAAAAGGAGGTACTTACATGAGAATATCCGGAATTATAATAGCGCTTTTGATCTTGATTACGGCAGCAGTTAGCGGGTGTTTATCAGGCAAAGAACCACAAACTGAAAATCCAGGTGCTGGAGTTCCCACTTCTACAGAAAAAACATCTACAGCTGAAACGAGAGTAAACTCAGAAGCAGGAGTAACTATAACTGCAGTAGATCTTGGCAATAATGTCTTTGATATCAAACTCGACACACATTCAGGATCGCTGGATTACGAGATGGCCAAATTATCCTATATCCGCGATAGCAAGGGTAATATGATCAAACCGGAGTCATGGGACGGAGGCATCGGAGGGCATCATTTTGAAGGTATACTGAAATTTCCGGAATTTGATGATAGCTCCGGTTTTGAACTCGTTATCCAGGATGTTGCAGGAGTGAAAGAAAGAGTCCTGAAATGGTAAATAAAATGTCAATAAAACAGGGCATCAAAAACCTGTTAAAAAATCCCTTTGTTTTCGGGGCAAGTGCAGGAATACTTGTGGTTCTTTTCAATATCTCGATTGCTTCCCTTGCCGAAGGATCGTTTGAGAAGGGATACCAGGTATTTCTTACTAACGGGATATTTGTATATCTGATCCCTTTTGCAGTCAGCGTCCAGATGGGGCTTTTCAGATACCACCGGAATATTACTACTGGAAATATAGCCGGCTCAGAAAAAATGGGTATGGCAGGGTCAGCTACTTCATCTCTGACGATGGTGGCATGCTGCCTGCACCATGTGAGTGATATTTTGCCCTCAATTGGTTTAATCCTTGCGGCATCATCGTTCCTCATCCAGTATAAAGATGCAATAATAATCATCGGGCTCCTTGCCAATGTTGCTGGAAGCATCTACATTGCAAGAGCGATCATAAAAGACAGATCGATCATCGCAAAAGTGGAAAAAATCGCAGCTTAAGGAAGTAAAAAATGAAAAAAACTCATCGTTTAATTGCAATCGTCCTGATAGTCGTGTTAGCAGCATCATTTCTGTATTTATCTGACTCAAGGAAAAGCATCTTCACTGATAAAGTGGGTGATATGACCCTTTCCGGATACGATACAGGAGATGTGGCAGCGCAGCAGATATCGAAAATGTCTGGGATCAAGGAAATACCCATTGCAAAAGCTTACTCAGCAGTGTATAAGAGCAATAGGGGCATCATGCGCATCTGGGTGGTAGAGGCTTCTGACCATAATGCTGCGAACGATGCTTTCAATGCCATGAACTCAATGCTGGGTGGCCCATCGGGAAATGATGAGCATGGAAACTCAGATAATATGGGAGATATGGAATCGCGTAACATGGACAGCAATATGGATATGATGAACAACAGCTTCACCAAACCAGTAAAATTGGATATAATTGAGTTTGAAAAGCCTGATGTTTATGTTGTGAAAGAAAATAATTCAATAAATTACTATTATTTTAAAATGAATTATAACAGGGGAAGAGTCTACTGGATAATTTTTGATTCGCCTGATTTAGATTATCAGATATCGATCGTGAAGCAGGCAGTAATAGAGATATAGGTGAAACTATGAGAAAATTCTTTAGCAACCTCATTGCGCTTGGATTCATTGTGCTCATGGTTTTAGCTCTACTTTCAGGCATATCAGTGCTTCTTGGCTACGAAAAACCTGAAAATATCGAAGGCTCGGGGCATCATTTATTTACAGGGTATGCTTATGGCAACTGGGGAGCAACACTTCTTAGCGTTGGGATTTTCTCGGTCTTTGTGCTCAGCTTCCTTACACCACTGAAGAAACAGAACTGGCGCACCCTGGGAATATACGAGGCGTTCATAATAGCGCTGTTCTCGGAGATGTACGGCTTCCCGCTTACGATATATGTTCTCTCTTCGCTTTTCGGACTCAGCCTCTCTTTCGGACATGCACAGGGACACCTCCTCGGGGTGCTTATTTCTAAAGCAGGTTTGATGAGTATGGATGCTGCATGGGCACTGGTAATGGTAACAAGCAGCGCAGTTATATTCTTGGGACTATTTTTGATGTCAAAGGGCTGGAGCAGCATACACTCTTTAAGTGGAGAACTGGTGACCGATGGCATTTATAAGTATGTCAGGCATCCTCAGTATCTGGGTCTTATAGTACTAACGATCGGGCTGTTGATCCAGTGGCCGACCATAATCACGCTTGCAATGTGGCCGGTTCTTGTTCTAATGTATCACAGGCTGGCAAAAAAAGAAGAAATGGAGGCACTGGAGGCATATGGTGAGAGATACATTGAGTATAAACTTCGGACACCTATGTTTTTGCCATCCCTGAGAAGGAAAGGTTTAGCAAGTCAGGTGATATTATAGCATTAACGCTCTGGATCGCCCTCGGATTTCTGGTTATTGCATCGTTCCTTCCGAAATCCTTTAATTCAAGGTTCATCTTCGCTGGTTCTGGCTGGATATTCCTTGCAATATACTGGTCCGGGCAAATTGGGGGTTATATTGAGCTTAAGGATTATGTAAATATCATTCTGGTAATTGCTGCAGCCTTTGCATCCTTATTTATAGCACACATAACATTTCAGGCAAAGAATAATAATTATAAAGGCGACTATGAAGTGTTTATTTCCTTATCCAGGGCTGCATCTATTGGTGGTTTGATATATTTCCTGTTTGCAGAGGTAGAATTATTAAATACATGGATAATATCAACAGTCGCAGGACAGGGGACATGGTTGATCGGGAAATTCGATATTCTTGTTACGAATGTGGCATGGAACCAGCTTGCAGTAAATGGACTGGATGTTGAAATAATTCTTGCCTGTACCGCGATCGAGAGCATTGCCCTGTTTTCAGGCATAATTTCTTCTGCTACAGGTGCGACTGTTGCTCGAAAACTCCAGGCGTTTATGATCTCAGTGCCCGTGATTTACTTACTGAATATTATCAGGGTATCTTTTACTGCTTCAGCCTATGGATTAAGCTGGTTTGGCACACCTGATGAAAGTTTCCATATTTCAGAGCACTTTATTACAAAGGCAGGCTCGTTGCTGGCGTTATTTATTATTTCATATATGGTAATGAAAACTCTGCCTGAGGTTACAGATATGATAGATGGTGTCCTGAAGATGATGAGGATAGAATTTCGCAGGCTTATGGTGAGATAACAATGAAAATAATAGTAAATTATGATTTTACCCAGGAGGAACTCGTTGGAAAAACAGATGTTTTTGAGATTACGCACGGTACAAAACTTGGAGAACTTTTGCAGATGATAGATGCAAAAATTATGGAAGCCGGGAAAAATAGAAGTATTGATACTACTTATAAAATCACGCTGGCTGGCGATCAGTTAAATGGATGCGTTGTTTCTATTAACGGTTTAGCGCCTAAAAAATGCTTGAAGAGGAGCTGCATAACGAAGATAATATTGAATTCGTTTATGGATTCTGCGGAGGATAATAATGAATGGGTTGATTGATTTTATAAATCGGAATTACATTGAAGGCGTTGTCAATGACACAAGTTATAATCATTTTGATATGATCACATATGTCATTATTTTATTGGCCGGTATATATGTCGTTCTAAAATTGCTGAATAAATTGAGGATCAAAGTTGATGAAGAGTTTGTCATAGCTACCATCCCTTATATTTTCATGGGCTCCGTGTTCAGGGTAATCGAGGATGCAGATCTCCTGAAGCCGCCTGTCAAATATTTTTTCATTACACCGCTTATTTTCTTTGTGATCTTTGCAATATGTTTTGGAACACTTCTCCTCACAAGATACTTTGAAAAGCTCAGGAAAATAAAGAACTATATCCGCGCATATGCAATTGTTGGTGTCATATTATCGTTAGCCGGGATTGCAATCCTCATTTATTATAGTTCTTCTGGCTGGAATCCCGGTATCCTGATATACAGTCTTGTGCCTGCCGTGATATTGACAGAAATCGTCAAAAGAGTATCACCTGCGATCGGTATGGCATATCTTCGAAGCAGGGTGTATTTGTTCGCGATCTTTTCATTTATGCTGGATTCGTTCACAACATATATTGGTGTAGACTTATTTGGCTATATAAACAAACATCCTTTCAGTTCTTTCCTGACTTCAATTTTTGGAACAGGGGCTGTACTGATTCCTCTCTCCTTGATTATGGTCATGGTGATAGTCTTTCTGCTTGAAAAAGATTCCGGGAAAGATAAGAATAAGGATGAAAAGTATATGCTGATATTGACGTTAATTGTTCTTGGTTTTTCGATGGGTGCAAGGAACTTACTCGCGATGACTTTTGGAGTTTAATGTTTATGCATTATCGGTTGTCCCAGTATCCATAGATTGAAAATGAATAGGAAAAGAACATAGACCAGTACAGGGAAATAAACTGAATCATTTCCCCGAAACATCCTCCCAGAAATCTTTTTACCGATTGAAATTGAAAACCCCAATCCGATGAACATAAGCAGCCACTGGATCAAGAGAATGTTGTTATTGTTGAGAACCGGAGCGGGCATATATCCTGAAGTCCCGAATAAATCCCATCCAAAGCCAAAAGGATCCGAAAGTACAGGAATAATCCCGGCCCCTTCTTCCAGTAAATGGCGCAGGTTATGGGATAGGTGCATCAGCAACCCCAGAGGAATAATGGAGTACGCATAGCCGGTGAATATGTCTTTAAACGACGTTTTTCGATTGAGCAATTTTGAAACAGCGATTACTATTGAATAAATCAGAATTGGAGATGCCGCCGAAGTAATGAATAAAGCGAATCGAACCGTATCGTAACTGGCGCCGGTATAGATCATTAAATCCCGTGTAAAAACAGCCCATGGCCGTATCATGATCAATGTCTGGAATATAGTCACTCCGAGGAGCATCAATATGAATAGTGATTCATCCATCCGGGTCTTTTTCAAATTCAATAAATCTCCTGCAAAGGAACGAAAATTAAGGGAGATGTTGTTCCGGTGGCAGGTTTTTACGCATTCTGTACAAAGAATACAATGAGTGTTTTTCTCCATGGTCCCCGGATATTCGAATACCGGACATGGATATCCATTTTCATTGCCTGATATACAGTATTTTTCCTTGCAGGCTTTGCAGGTTTCTTTCTTCTTTACTCTCAATTCAACAGGTGCGAACATCGAGTATAAACCTATTAATCCGGTTATAGGGCATGCATACCTGCAAAAGGATCGGCGCTCGAAGATTATCGATATCATTACAACAAGACCAAGCAAAGCAACAATAAAATACGCTGTCAAAAGTGGGCTGTTCACAAGATTGAACTGGAAATCAGCCCATGTGATCACAAGAAAAAGTATCGCTCCCACCGAAAGATTTCTGAATTTTGCGGGGAATTTCCTCTTTAAACTGAATGTGTCATTGACCCTTTTATAAAAAGTCCGACGCTGTACCCAGTCCCCGATAGCTCCAAATGGACATATAAAACACCATACCCTTCCTGCAAGCGCCAGGCTTATTATTAAAAGCGACCACCATATGACCCAGATTGAAATGGTTGTAAGGCTCTTGTTGCTGTTTTGAATTCCGAAAAAGCCTGCAAGTATGACAAGAATGAAAAGGAAAATTGCTGGCAGTTGAAAGAGGAACTGGGTTGTGCGGTTTTTGAAAAACGATGCTGTAGCTTCATCTTGAAGTATATCATATTTTCTTTTATCCTGATTATTTTTTTCAATGTCCATATTTTCTTAAGAATCCCACGATTATGATCGATACAATAACCGAGCCAAGAATCAAGCCCAAGAATACTGGATCAGGTTTTGTAAATGAATCTGTTAAGTCATCGTTTATTTTGATATTCCTGCTGAAAACCCAGGTTTTACCATTGAATTTACCATCTGAAAAATATATGTCTCCGCCATCCTTTAATTCTGCCTGCCATGCAACATAAACATCGCTTCCTCCTACCCCGATTTGAGAGTCGTAATGCTTTCCTTTGATGTCATTTACTTTTGTATTTGTTATAAATTCAAGGCTTCCATTTTTCTTCACACCTTTTGAAAAATAAATGTCCGGGCCGCCGTCCCTGCCATCTTCCCATACTATGAAAATTTCACTATCCTTTACGGCAATTTGAGGATGCATTTGATCGCCTTTCTCCTTATCATTTACCCGAATGTTACTGTCAAATTTCCAGCTGTCATATTCGAACCTGCCTTTTGAGAAGTATATATCAAAATCTTTATTCCTGTCATCATACCAGGCAATATACACACTTCCATTCTCAAATGCCAGTGAAGGAGTATAATGGGAAGCGTTTGTGGAATCATCATTCACCTTCATATTAGTGCTAAATCGCCAGATCCCATTTTCTTTTATTCCATGTGAAAAATAAATATTATAATTTCCATTCCTCGCATCCAGCCAGGCAATACACACATTTTTTTCATCATCAACAGCAAGCGATGGAGCATAATGCCAGTTACCGGCAGGGTCGTCATTCACTCGTATCGGTTTGTCGAACCTGTAAACACTGTTGGTAGAAATTCCTTCTGCGAATTCTATATCCCAGGTTTTCTTGTTCATCATTGCTGCATATACGGTTCCATTGCGGACCGAAATGGAGGGCAGAACCTGGCTTCCTGTTCCTTCTACGACCGGTAAATCCTTTTTAAACTTTATATTGTTTTTTTCGGAAGATGAAAAATAAAGCTCTTCAAATCCATATCTGTCGTCTTCCCACGCTGCATAGACATTGTTATTATCAACTGTTATCGAGGGAGAGCCGTGCCCTGTAGTTCCTTTTATTTCATTTATCCGGATATTTTTATCAAAAACCCAGCCGTTTTGAAAACTCGCTTTTGAAATATATATGTCCCCCGACTTATGGGGTATATTGTTCATTATCCTTGTGTAATTGCCATTTCGCTCATCGGCCCAGACAATATAAACGGTGTCATTATCAGCAGCTAGAGAAGGGAACCACTGGAGAGAAGGGGTATGTTCTTCAGAAGAGATGGCATTTCCATGAAAATTCATGTTCAGAATAACAAATATTATTATAAGTATCAATAAATTACGTTTTTCTTCTGTCATCGGTTTTTCCAAATACCAATATCATCAGGTCAGTTTATTACCTGCTATTATTTTAGCCTTTCTTCTTTACATAGATTATGCAAGTCTCCCCTTCATTTTCTATCCTCAGGATCCTGTCGCCAGATATCTTAGTCCATGCTTCGATATTATCGAGTGCATCATGATCATTTGCAACCACCTTTATTACCTCACCGCTGGCAATCTGCTCCATAAGCCATTTAGTCCTTATGAAGGGATAGGGGCATGCTTCGCCTCTTACATCCAGCACTGCATCCGGGGTTATCTGTGTCATCAGAACATCTCTGTGATAATTAGAATAGATTCTACTTTTCATGTGAGTTGCGCTTTATAAAATTAAAATAAAAATGCCCTCAACTTTATTATTTGAAAATACAAGCGAAAGATGGAGTTCTAAATGGGATTTCTTGATGCATTCCTTGGATTTCAAACAGGCAGCATTTTACTCATGTGTGATATCCGCTGTGGGAGATTCCATTATGAATTTTGTTTTATTCTTTGACAGGGAGTGCATAATGTTTATTCCAAAATCAAATGGTATTTTTTTTATTACTGGCATATTTATAAATTCATAGTAACATGTCAAGAATAAAGAGGTGAAGTTATGGACACAGTTGATATACTAACATATATTTGTAAAAAAAGAGATGATTTTGTCGCAAAAGGAATGAATGTACGGAGTGCCAGAGGCATTCCCACGGGAGAATGCCGCAAATTTTGAAAAACATAAATAATCCCATCAGAAATCTCTTAAATTTAAACCAAAAATTGCTTTAATAGTGCAGATGTAATAGCTAAAATTAAAAAAGGCAGCGTGCAGTAACATGGAAAAGTATGATACAATTATCGTCGGTGCAGGTCCTGCCGGGCTCAGGGCCGCACGGGTGCTTGCAGAAGCAGGGAAAAAAACACTTGTATTGGAGAAAAACGAGACCATCGGGCAAACAATATGTGCTGGCGGTCTGACCCTCAAGGATATGGAATTTGTTCCAAAAAATATCGTTGATTCTGAATTTAATTATGTGCTCATGCATACAGCAAAAGGATCCTACGATGTTGACCTGGGCAGCCATCCTGTGTTTACGGTTGACAGGGATAAACTCGGGAAGTGGATGGCAAATGAGGCTGAAAAAGCAGGCGCCCAGATCAGGACGGCTTGTCGCGTCAGTGCTGTTGATGGAAACCATATCATTGTAAACAGTGAAAAAATAGGTTTTGATCATTTGGTAGGCGCTGATGGTTCTAACTCGATCGTCAGGAGATCCCTGGATATACCTGTCGATAAGACTGAAATGGGGATCCAGTATGTTAGCAAAACACTGAGAGAGAATTTTGAGGTCTTTGTAGACGATTTTAGAGACATCCTCAGGTATGGCTGGATATTTCCACACAGGGGCTTTACATCAATAGGGATTGGAGGAATGACTGGAAAAGGAGCTTCGATGAGGCGCGATCTTGATGGGCTATGCGATAGGCTTGCCATTGAAAGAACAAGGTTCGAAGCTGCACGAATTAACGTTGATTATAAAGGATTTGTTTTTGGGAACAGGTTCTTAGCAGGTGATGCAGCAGGTTTTGCATCAGGGCTGACAGGCGAAGGGATATACCAGGCAATTCTATCAGGAGAGGAGGTTTCAAAAGGGATCCTGAATCGAGATTATCGGTATCCAGGGATCAAACACATATTAAAAATAAAAAATCGTCAAGAAAGCATTCTGCGCATCTTAAGTCTAAACCGAAAAATTCCTGAAATCGTTTTTAAGAATGCTGTGCCTTTATTCTTGAAGAGAAGGAATTTATGCCGAATGATAAACGACTCACTTTCGCTCATTTAGCGTTAGCACTAAGTTTAGTGTATTTCTTTTCAAACTCGCTCAGGCAAGTATTGCAGCAAAAAAAATACTCTTTGTCGTCGAATTTCTTTCTTACAGCATGTCCAGCCACTTTCTTATCGCAATAAGAACATGTCAGGGTTATGCTGGAGGACGCGAGCGGGATAGTTGAATCCTTTCCGAATGCATTTTTTACTGATAATATGCGGATATTATTCACATCAGTAAGATTTATCATATCCTGTATTGCAAGAATCCGCCGCATATCCCCTGCTAACCTTGATACTATAGCTGTGTCAGAATCAGAAGTTACATACAACTCCTTAACCTCTTCAAGCCCCCTGAGTTCTTCAGTTATCCTGCTGACCGCGCCTGGTTTTGCATTTACAAGTAGTATTGCTTCGGTTATTCCCAGCTTACTGTTATCGATATCTATGGTGAATTTACTGATAACCCCGAGTTCAAGCATCCTGTCCACACGGCTCTTGACCGTGGGGACACTTGTAAGACAGCACTTTGCTATCTCCTGGAATGACTCCCTGCTGTTGCTCTGCAGATGTGCCAATATCTTTACATCGAGATTATCAAGTTCTATCATATCTTGGTTTACATACAGTGTAAATATAAGTAGTTTGTGGTAAATTTTTGGGTTCTATTCGAACTCTACTTAATTTATTTCTTATCATTATATTTTGAGAAGTTCTCAAGTGCCAGAGATCCGAATGCATCCACAAGTCTATCCAGGATTCTATTAGTGATTTTTGTGGCAATCTCTTTTTCAGAAAAAATAGGTTCATAGAAATATTTTATCCTGCCATTTATGCTCTCTGAGCGCCTCGTTGCATACCCAGCCTTAACCAGCCTGTCCAGAGTGCCAGCAACACTTGTCAATGAAATATCTGTTTTTTCGGTCAGCATTGTTGTCGTCATCTCCCCTTCACTCCACAAAGTTTTTATTATCTTGGTTTCAATCGGACTGAAGAACTTGTTGAGACCGTCTTTAGAAAGATCGATTTGATCTAGCCTGACCATATGTTTACAATAAACGTAAACTGTATTAAAGGTTGCGCATAATAACTCTTTATAAATTTTTTAGACGTTTGATAGAAGCTATCTCGTCAGCCAATTTCTCATTTTCCATGCGTAAAATTATCAGGGATGCCAGGAGAAGGAAGAATGCAATAATGTTCATAAGGACCGTACCAATAACGGTATCTCCGGTGATCCCTCCTCCTCCCGGACCTATCACAACAGGGTGAACAGTTGCCCTGTTCCACAACCTGATGGACAGGAAACTCAAAGGTACACTTATAAAGCCAAAAATGCCAAAAACTGCTGAGAGCCTTGCGCGTTTTTCAGGTTCATCTATGGATTTTCGTACCATAAGATAAGATATATAGATTAAAAAAAGGACAAGAGAGGTATTTAGCCTGACATCCCACGATACCCAGTACTCACCCCAGGCTGATCTTGCCCAGATCGAGCCCGTAATAAGAGTAAGGAAAGCGAATATCACGCCGATTTCTGATGCCGAAACTGCTTTTATATCCCATTTTTCTTTCTTTGTCCTCAGATACATTATACTGGAAACAAATACAATTGTGAAAGCCAGATATGCTGTGGCTGCTATGGGAACATGAAAGTAGAATATTTTGAAATTTACGGGATCTCCAACAGCTTCCATAGGATTAACGGGAATGGGCGCAAGGAAGAGTATCATGTAAATTGAAACAATCAATGCTAGTGCTGTTAATAAAAAGAGTATTTTTCTGAACATGTTATGGATATGTTGTTAAGCTTCTTCGCTATATCAATTTCCATTTACAAAACCGGGTTAATGTGTTTTAATTTTTTACATTTTTAAAGCACAAACCACTTAAACAACATCATAAATGTATATATCGATTATATGATATTAAAAGAAATTTATTATGTCTCGTTTGTATTCTCTTTTGTAGTTGCAGCCATCGGAGTCTATTTTTCCCTAAAGAGTTGGACGCGTTTGAAGCAAATTGACCTCATTACATTGAAGGCGAGGGCATTTCTAGACAAATCGTTTTTATACACTAATTTTAAACTTGCATTGATTATGATAGGGCTGGTGACCATACATATAATAATGGAGTATCTTGACCTTGCAGGAACTTTTCCACCAGAACTGCATCCTGTTTATTATGCTGTGTTTCCATTTGTTATACTGAGCCTTTTACTGATGATATATTCCTGGTATAGACTTCTCTATAAATGAAAATCTTATATCCCATAAAATGTCGTGGGGAAATAAGGAGAAAGCCACCTTATAAATAGTTTATCGACACCAAAAAGCAGCATTATTCCAATAAGTATCAGCACGAGACCGGATAATTTCTTAAGAAGTTCTCCGTTCCTTGAAAACCATTTGTACCTGTTCGTTATCTTCTTTCCATAATAGGCAATAGAAAGCATGGGGAGGCTCATGCCTATGGAATAAACGAACAGCATCGATGCACCGTATGTCGTATTTCCTACTGATGCGACTAATGCAAGCACAGCCCCAAGGATCGGGCCAACGCACGGGATCCAGAGAACACCAAGCGACAGGCCCAGGAAAAATCCGCCCATCAGGCTTCCTTCAGGCATTTTAGAAGAGAACTTATTGAAGAATCCGATTCCCCGCAAACGCTGTGTTATTGAACCCGATATCTTCATGAACTCCATATTTACATCTTCATCAAAAAGTACAAAGCCCATACTTATTATGAACAGGATCGCAATGTTGCGTAAATAATCAGTATAAGCTCCGAACGTAGCACCAAAAGCAGATACCAGCACTCCCATAGTCGTAAAGCTTACGGTCAAGCCCGATACGATAGCAAGAGGCCGAAGCCTGTGTCCTCCTGAACCTGAAAATATAACCGGCACAAGCGGGAGACAACATGGTTTCATGATCGTTACTACTCCTGCTAAAAAAACTATAAATATTGAAAGTTCTGATGGTTGCATCTGTTTTTGCCTTCCTACCTATTGATTTTTTTTTGGATATAAAATTATCCTCTACTTTACATATGGTGTAAACAAAGTATAAATACCCGATGGTACTTAATATGCATACTTTACATGATGTGTAAAGATGGAGTAAAACAGATGGATCAAAAAATATTAATTTTAAGTGTGATTTTTTTGTTGTTTGCATCCGCTTTTCCTGTGAATGCGAATGAAATGGATAATATGGATATGAGCGACCCCAACGCAATGAACATGGATCAACCTGCTTCAGAACATGGTACGGATGAACCTGCTGCAGGGCATGGCATGAATGGGGAAGTGAACTGGTATGCGATAGCACTATTCATAGCAATAATCGGAGTTGTGGGATATTATGCTTCAAAGACGGAAAAACTCAGGAAGATCAATTTCCTGAATTACGCCCCGTTAAAATCTCTTCTTAAAAGCCGCTGGTATCCCCTGATTTTCGTGCTGCCAACGATGATAATATTCGCAATAATCGTGATAAAACTTTTCTTTGGCAGTGCTGAAGCATCTTCTAATTTCGGCTCAATTATGATGTGGATATTTCTATGGCCTATTTTACCTGTCCTTTTCCTGCTGTTCGGAAGGCTGTGGTGTTCGGTCTGTCCTCTTTCAAGAGTGTGCGATGGAGTGCAGAAAAAAGTGGGAATGCATAGAAAAGTGCCAAAATTCCTTCAGACGTATGGTGTCTGGATCATTATATTCGCATTTCTTGCCATAACATGGTCTGATGTTATCTTTGGTATTGTTGAATCTCCCCTGAATACGGGCATTCTATTATTATTCGTCTTTATAGGCGTGGTTTTCATGGGAGCAGTATATGAAAAGAGAGCATGGTGCCGTTATTTATGTTTCCTTGGCGGTCTTTCAAGCAACTATTCCATGAGTTCAGCACTTGAACTAAGGACAGATAGCGAAGTCTGCAAGACATGCAAGACCCCTTTG
Source organism: Candidatus Methanoperedens sp. (assembly GCA_049301735.1). GTDB lineage: Archaea > Halobacteriota > Methanosarcinia > Methanosarcinales > Methanoperedenaceae > Methanoperedens. The sequence goes on along the minus strand of JBAQLI010000279.1, from coordinate 1,095 downwards.
TGTTATAAAGGCGATGGAAAAACAGGTGGCTGCTCGATGTTTGAATATCCAAGGACCATGGATTCCAACCGTGCCTGCAACTTCTGTTCTAACTGCATAAAGACATGCGATCATGATGCAATAAGAATAACACCGCGCCCGCCCACAAGCGAACTCTGGTTCATCAAGAAACCGCGGTTTGAAGAATCGTTCCTCGCTACTGCTTTAATAGGGATCGTTGTAAGCCAGACCATGATAATGCTTGAGGTATGGGAACCTTTCATGACATGGTTTGAGAATACCACTGGAATCACGAATTTCCCGGTGGCATGGACATTAATATTTGCCGGAGCGATGCTATTACCTGTTTTGCTGATGCTTGTTGCAAGTCTTATTTCAAGCATAATTTCAGGAAAGACATCTAATTCCGATCTGATATCAGATCAGGTAGCAGAAATGAATGCTGTATCGAAGGATTCCATGGAAACGACTCTTTCCGGCTTTATTCGTTATGGATATGCTCTAATTCCCCTGGGGCTTGGAATACACCTTGCGCATAATGCCAAGCATTTCCTTGGTGAAGGTTTTGCCGTGTTCTATAGTTCTGCATCTCTTGTGGGATGGAATATCACAGGAAATTTGTCCATATTGAACATGCCTACGATACAGATTATCCAGTATATTCTCTCGATACTCGGCTTCCTGGGTGCCATATATACGGCATATAAGATATCCACCAATAACCCCAATATAAGGTCATCCGTGCTTCCTTATATCGTATTGATCTTAATGTTCGGAATTATAGCACTGTGGATGTACTCTGTACCCATGGCTGCGCGGGCGCACTAAGAAAAATCAACATCAAAGAATAAGAAACACAGGGATTTAATAGATCTTTTGTGTTTCATTTTTTTTCTTTAAAACAAATATGAGATGGATCTCGCATAATCCGGAAAATTGCCGCAATTGTTACAAATATAGAATAAAACCCCACATTCCGTACCTTTCCATTTCCTCATTACTAATTATTCACCTTCACTGATTTACAGTAAATCCCCTCATCAAATCCCGCCAACTTTAAAATTCTCTTCTGATTTTTATTCAGTTCTTTAGATA
>JBAQLI010000278.1:0-35190 GCA_049301735.1 Candidatus Methanoperedens sp. | reverse complement strand
ATCACATGCTTGAAGGATGGAAAGAGCCTGAAAGTCCTGTAAACTTGTCAGATATTCGCCTCTTTATACCAGCATAAATTATTTAAAAAAGTTTCGTGCATGGAACTTATGACGGTACAACTCCAATGCTATAGCCTCTTTTCCATCATTGGCTGTTATTACTTTATATCCGCGTATATTTCCAATGTTTTTTTGGTCATCTCACGAATATGGTCTTCATCGTCAACAACAAGAATTAATTCACCATTCCCTGCAGGCAGTTCATATTGACTCTTCTGCGCTTTTATTGTTTCAGCCGTTTTAATAGCAGGCAAATGAACTTTAAATACGGTTCCTTTTCCAACTTCACTATACACAGTTATAAATCCGCCATGGCTTTTTACAATCCCAAGAGAACTACAAATTAGAAGATTTCAAATGGCTTTATAACAAGCGTTGGGGTGTAGAAACATATTTGGACAGATTAAAGAATCAACTGGAAGTTTAGAGGTTCAGTTCTTCTAAATTGATAGGAATAGAGCAGGATTTTTATGGAGTAGCCTTCTTAACCACTTTAGAAAGTGTATTAAGCAAAGATGATGAAAAAGAGATCACAGAAGAAAGCAGGGAGAAGCAACTCAAGGTGGAAGATTCCTGGACTCTCGGTTGTTGTTCAAACCTTAACAAGGGTTGTTTACAGCCTTGATATCAAATCCATTCACAATTGCAGAACCCGATGTGGGATTTATTGTCGTGCACAGCATCGAAAGTGCCGAAGGATCATCCTTTCTTTACAAAGATGTGGTATGATCCTTCTTTTGACTCGACATCCAGGAACTCATCACCGGATTTGGTCAGCCATACATCTATATTCTGCCAGGCTTCAGGATCACTGGGCTATGACTTCAAGTATTTCGCCTTTCCTCAGTATTTTTATTTGTTGTAATGTTCAAATTTATTTTTTATTTGATTCTTTCAATACTGAATCTAAGAAGCTCTGATCTACCCATGAGTCCCAATTCACTTTTCCATCCAGTAGATCATTATCATTCATGAATTCCTCTTCGTCTTTAAAACTCCGGATCGCTTTATCCGTAAGTTCTGGATTCACATAGAATGTATTAGCAGGGAATTGTTCTCTAACTGCTTCCTCTTTATCTTTTCTTGCAGTGGCATAGATCATAACCGCCTCATCAAAATGTTCATCTGACCATTGTGCGGTTTTCAGATCGACTTTTAACAGTCTTTTAACAAGATTCGGATGTTTCTTTGCAAAATCTTCCCGGACAGTAATGGCACTTGGGGATGCCCAATCCGGATTATCTTTTCCGCTTATAATGATTCTTGCTTCTCCTGTTGAAACAAGTGGATAAACTGTAGTTTCACTCTCAACCAGGGCATCAATATCGCCCCTTATCAATGCCGGACCTGATGCCTGGAAGTTAAGATTGAACGATTCGATATCCTCAATGGACATATTTTCTTTCTTTAATGATTTTACGATAGCTGCATGACGCACAGTCCCTTTCAGGTATGCTACCTTCTTGCCTTTCAGATCACTGATCGATCTTATTTTCGAGTCATTCCTGACTACTATAGCTGTACTCGTGAGAGGATTAAATGAGGATAAGGCTATTAATTTAATATCTGCGCCAGCAGATGCAGTGCGTAATGCGGGATTGCTGCCTGTATAAGCAAAATCAAGACTTCCGCTTGCTAAAGCGGTCATGGCTTCGGAACCTCCGCCTGTGAATGGATAAAATTCCACTTTTATTCCATCTTTTGTAAATTCATCAACCATCCATCCTTTTTGTTCAAATATTATAAATTTGGCATGACCGGGAGCAGTGCTCCCGATACGGATTACAGAAATCTTCTCTTCAGTTCCCTGTGAATTATTTGCTGCAAAGATAATTCCTGCCACAGATGCTATCAGCACGATTCCGATGACTAACAGTGATTTGTTGACCATATTTTTCTCCTAACTAAGCATTTCAATAAATGATTCTATACGATTCTGGGTCTGCTCTACAGATTCTAATTGTCCCAGTTCAGCAACTTCGAGGTTGATCGTTGGAACGCCAGTTTCTTCTTTTACGATGTCGGCGATCATCCTGGAAATCCCTGATTGGAAGCTGCATCCCCAGTTAGTTCCGCAAATAACACCATCTGCCCTGGATTGTTTAACCAATTCAACTACCCACTGGGCGCGAATTTCAGTAGGCTGTTCGTAGTGATATGAAAGCACACTCCTGGCCAACTTCTCATATGGATCTCCGGTCTCATCAACATCAGCATAGATTTTGCTTAAGTGATCGTCAGTTCCTACATGTATACCGCCTTTATCTTCAAGAAAATCACCGCGAAGACCAAAACAAGAACCGCATGAAAATATCCTGACAGGATCATCAGCTACTCCGTCTGCTTTTACCGAATGTTTTACTCTTTCTTTGACCTCATGATTCGCTTCTTCCAGGACCTGTGTTGCAGCAAGAGAATCGCCGCGGTCAAACCTGCCAAGAGTGATAGTACTCGAAGTCTCTACACTATTCATCGGAGGAGTGGAAGCTGACCATGAAAGTTCAACAGTTTCACGCGCTAACCGCCGTCCTTTATTTTCAAGCTTAATCTCTTTTTTCAGATCTTCATCACTTGCTTCACTGCCTTTTATTTCGCCAATCTTTTTTATCAATCCATGAATTCTTGCTGCAAGATATTTTACAGTCCAATCTTTATCCTGGCTGATCGGATAATCTAAGAGATAAACAGGGACTTTGTGTTTACCGCTTCTGTAAGACTCGATCGCATAACCTATATCAGAGCAGCGCAGGCAAAGATATGGCGCAATCAGGTCAACAGGCACTATTTCCTGGTGAATTACTTCTATGGCAGCTATTGGATTGTTGCAGGCATCGATTGAAACCGCTTTTCTCCCGCCTTCAAGGATTTTCATCACCCTGTTGCCAGCTTCCCGTAAACTCAGTCCTTCCTGCATATCCCTGGCCCAGCCCCGAAGTGGTCCTGGTACGATGGGTATCCCGCCAGCAGCAAAATAAGGATCAACTGTTTGCCCTCCCTGGACATGTATGATAGGTGTACCTTCATTATGTGCTTTTAAAAGACGATCTCGCAGTGTAAGGGAAAGATATCCCCTTTTGATCCCGCTGAAGAATTCTACATCCTTTGACAGCTGGCTATTATGGTATCTGCTCATACTGAACGCATGAGGAAATCTTCCTGGAGCTTCAAGTGTCATAAAATTCCAGATCTCTGTGGATGAAACATGAGTTCCATCCCTGAAATCCAGTCCTTTTGTTTCAATAAATCGCTCTTTTATTTCCTCAGGATATGCAAATATTTTCTCTATATTATTTAATTCATTCATATTTTTTACCCGATTTATTTTTATTTTTTAAGTAATTCTTAGTATTTTTTTTATGATATTGCAGAATCAAGATCCCCTTTCCAGTATGTTGCTCTCTTTTCGATCCAGATAAGAATATAATTCATTGAAACACCAATTATTGAAAGTGTTAATATTCCTGCATACATGTCCGGGATGCGAAACATTAATTGGGAATCCTGGATAAAATATCCTAATCCGGATTTGGCAGCCAGCATCTCGGCGGCTATCACTACCATTACAGCAGCTTTTGCAGACAGCCTTGCACCGGCGATTATAGACGGAAAAGATCCGGGAAGTATAACTTTCTTGAACAAATAATAATTCGATATCCCGAATGATTTAGCAGCCTTAATATAGAGAGGATCTACATTTTTTACTCCGCTTATTGTGTTAACCAGCATGAACCAGACTGCGGCATAAAATACCATTGCAATTTTTGATACCTCACCAATTCCAAGCAATAGAATAAATAGTGGAAGAAGGGCAAATTGCGACGTATTTCTTAAGCTCTGCATGAGCAAATCCGTATACTTCTCAAAACGCGTGTACCATCCCATAACGAATCCCAGCGGAATCGCAACAATAGCGGCTAATCCGAATCCTATCAGGGATCTTTCCATACTTGCTTTGAGATGGAAAAACAACTCTCCGGACAAAGCTAAATTTTTTAGAGCAATGACCGTATCGGAAAATGGAGGGAAGAATATGGAACTAACTATTCCGCTCCTGGGTAATATCTCCCATGCTATAAAAAACAAAAAAACAAGTATCAGACCATGCGACCGTCCGATCACTCTGTCTTTCAAATTATTTAATCTCTTTTCCAGACTACTGGTTTCGATCGTTAATTCCTTAAACTCTTCCTTACTAAATATTTCTCCTGACATAATTAACTCCTGATTTTTGATCCTACCTTGCTACCTTGCTACCTTGCGTACACAGATGCCAATTCCCAGTCTTTCTGTGCTTTCAGCACTTCATCTTTAAGCGCATCCCAGACTTTATGCCGGTTTTGGGCAAATTCGTTGCTCGATCTTATGTTTCCGTTCCTTGGTCTTGCAAGATCGATATCTATTAACTGTTTAACAACACCCGGCCTTGCAGTCATAACAGCTACCCGGTCTGCAAGGAATACTGCTTCATCGATGCTATGAGTTACAAAAATAACAGTTGTATCTGTCCCTTCCCAGATCCTTAGAAGCTCGTTCTGGAGAATTTCCCGCGTCTGGGCATCTAAAGCTGCAAATGGTTCGTCCATCAACAATACATCCGGATTGGTGGCAAGAGATCTTGCAATAGCAACTCTTTGCTGCATACCTCCGGAAAGTTGATAGGGGAACCTGTCCTCAAAGTCCGAAAGGCCGAATTTAGATAACAGCTTACGTGCAATTTTTTCTCTTTCCTCTTTTTGAATACCGTGTGTTTCAAGTCCGAATTCTATATTTGAAAGGGCATTTCTCCATGGAAAAAGCGCATACTGCTGGAACACATAACCGGTTTTGAAACTGGGTCCGACTATCGGTTTATTATCCAGATAAACATTTCCGCTCGTAGGGTTCGTGAGTCCGCCTATGATATCAAGAAGAACGGACTTTCCACATCCGCTTGGTCCGACAATTGTGAGGAATTCTCCTTTAATGATGCCCAGGTCAACACCGTTTAATACCTCGACTTCATTTGTTATCGAGCCGTTATTATTAACCTTCTGGCCATCCTTAAGTTTGAATTTTTTTTTCAGACCTTCGGCTTTTATTTTTTCCACAGGTCAAGCCTCACTCTCAAGAATATTTTTATTTCTTATCAGCTCGACAAAAGCCTCAGCCCGGGTTTTTATAGCTTCAACGTCAGAGCCTGCATACTCCGTGTGTATCTCAAGCAGCGGCACACCTTCGTTCTTCAGTACATTCTTTGTTTCTCCGGCTTTGAAGGAGAATGCGTCGCAGTAGCGCAATGTGTGATATAATACCCCCTGTGCCTTGTGGTCCTTGATAAGCTGCTTCAGGTTCTTGAGCCGCTTGTCTGTTTCCAGGTCCAGAAAGGGAAGTGCAGCATGAGGAACGCGGTTAATATACGCATCAGCTATCCCTTTTATAGACGCTTCCCTGATATTTACATCAAGTGAAGGATTAAGACCTGACCATAGATCATCGCCCACTATTCTTCCCCCAACCTGCTCTATGATATTTATCAATTTTGTATCTCCTGGTGGAATTATGCTTCCTGATACCAGGATACGGGCATCTCCATTCAGGTTTCCAATTACGGGTTCACCATGTTTTTCTTTCAGTTCAGTTAGCAGTTCCTGCAACAATGAAAGATACTTTTCCCTGTCGAGATAAAATCCTGCATGTACTACATCGAAAACCTCGCGCCATTTTATGGGCTGGTGTCCTATTGCCTGGTATTTGTATAATTGTTTCAGGGATTTTCTGATGTCATTGTAGAGCTTGATGGATTCTGAGAGCTTATTCGAATCAAGCTCGGTTCCCCCGAATTCTTCCAATTTCCGTGTGAACGATCCCAGCTCTTTCCGGAAATATTCCTGTCCTTCAGGCTCAGAGAAATGCTTTGGTACTCCAAGTATCAGTGTATTCACCTTAAAATAATGTTTTATAACCTCTGCCACACGGTATGTCTGCAGGCAGGTTGCGTCTACTGCGACTATATCCGAATTTATAATATATGGATCTTGATTCCGGGCAAAAAGCCCTACAAGTTCTCTTGTATAAACACAATTTTTTGTTGAAATATACCTTGCGCCAATTTCAACTAACCTGTCGTCTCCACCTGTTCCCAGCCTTATCGGGATCAATCCCAGTGCGTAAATGATCTCTTCAGGGATATTGTAGTTGAACCAGCCGACGACTTTTGCCCCTTTTTCTCTTGCTTTTACAAGCTCCTGGGGTCTTTCCTTTACCGCTTGATTTATTTTTTCTAAAGTTTCTAATACCATTGTTATACCTTTCCACTGTAGTTTCTTGCAAGTACTGCGGCCCCAAGCGCTCCGACTAACTGAGGATCATATTCTGGCGCCACTATTTTGGCTTTTAGCACTTCTTCAAGTGCGGATTTCATTCCTATATTTTTTGCAACTCCACCTGAGAAGAAGACATCACTTTCGACGCCAACGCGCGAAAACATGCCTGATACCCTGTTCGCAATAGCATGATGTATTCCTTTGAGAATGTTCTCTGGTTTTTCTCCCCTGGCCAATAGGGAAACAGTTTCTGATTCGGCAAATACAGTGCATGTGCTACTCATAGGAACGATTTCTTTTGCTTGCAGAGCCAGCGGACCAAGATCATTAAGCTTGACTTTGAAAACATTAGCCATCACTTCAAGGAATCGGCCTGTACCTGCTGCGCATTTATCGTTCATGGCAAAGTCTGTAACGTTTCCATCTTTGTCCAGGCGTATTGCTTTGCAGTCCTGTCCACCCATGTCGATTATTGTTCTTGTGGTCGGATGCAGGTAATATGCGCCTCTGGCATGACAGGTTATCTCTGTCACAGTCTTGTTTGCGTATGGCGCTGAGATCCTCCCATAACCTGTAGCGACGATATATTTCAGGTCTTCACATTTGAGATTTGCTGACTCCAGCGCTTTCCGGAGAGCGAGCCGTCCATTCTCTTCCGTATCTATTCCTGTTGGGATCAGCCCATAGCCAGCTATCGAACCATTTGATATGATCACTGATTTGGTCGTCAGCGAGCCTACATCTACTCCGGCAAATTTTGGTATGTTATCTGATTTTGTTGTCATATATCCTCCTGATAACACTCTAATCCCTGTTCTTATAATACACTTTAGAAATCAGCAACTGTCGCCTATTTTATTCCGGATTCTGTATGGTTGCGGCAATAATTTCCCATTCAATTCTGTTTCTTGTTTTCCAAAAAAGTATAGATCGCCAGCATGCCAAATGGCACTATAAAAGCAAGGAAAATTGTATGGACACCAAAAGAATCCCCTATCATTCCAGCAAGTGTAGGTCCTGTTATAGAGCCCATGGCGTTACCAAAAGAAAAAAAACCTGCTATCTTACCTTTTTCCCCATCAATATTTCCAACTTCTGTAAAATTTATCAGCGTGATAAGACCGGTGCCTACGCCATTTATCAAAGAGGCTACACCCAGCGCAATAGAATCAGTTCCAATCCCTAAAAGAAGAAGTGAAAAGATAGTTGTAATGTAAGCAAATAAATATAAACCATTATTGTTTTTCTGAAGGTATGTCCCCCCGAAGAATACAACAAACAATGTGGACACCCCTTTTATAGAGATAAGCGCCGCAGCTATGCCCGGAGATAAACCCAGGTCTTTGATCGCCAGTACGATTATAAAGGTTGTAAAGGTCATGAAAAATGCGGAGTTCAAACCATTTTTTATAGTTGCGCTAACGAGAAGCCTGTTCTTCGTAAGAGACTTATACTGGTTTGAAGTATCAATAAAGCTAAAAATTTTTGGTTTTACCAGGGAATCGCGATATAGGCGAGAGGATATGATAATAAGCGGTAAAAGCAAGAATGCACTCGTTAATGCAAAATAGCTTGTATAACCCATGGCTAATATCGCTATTCCTCCGATTAATGGACCGATCAATGCCGATCCTATGGTTATTGAACCCTTAAAATAGCCGGCTTTACTGGCTCCAAGAGTGTTCATATGTTTAAAAAAATCAGCATTGTTTGAAGTTGTCCTGATGGTTTTCGATATGCCGTAGAACAACATTATCAGCAGGAGAAAACTGGCATTTGTTGCAAATGAAATGGAAATTATTATCAAAGATCCGAATATACAACTTACAGAATACATCTTTTTTGAGCCAAAATAATCTATGAGAAAGCCAGCAGGTAAAACTATAAGTAAATCCCCGATCCCTGTAAATCCTTTTATCAGGCCAATTTCAGCAGACGTTGCATTGAGACTGAGAGCATACACCGGTATTATAAAATTCATCATGCCAACGGCAATCCCTGAGCTGATGTTCACAAGCATAAAATTGAAGAGAAGTTCATTTCGCTCAAAAAATTTCATGGATAAACTCTGAAAAGAAAATATATATCCCTATAGAAGTCAGCAAGAATTGTTTTATTTATTCGGAAAAACGAATGTTTGAGGCAAGGCTCAAATTGAGTGAACATTTTTGAACCGTAGTTCATAGCCGACTCTATGGTTTCTCTGTGCAAGATGATAATAAAAAGTCTCCTATCTGGCGAGGTCAGTATAATATCGGATATCTTGTTTTCTTACCGATACCGATATATACATTTGATACTCATATCGGTATAGTTAAATTATGTCCGATACCGATAGTTCATTGATCCATGAGAAACTCCTCAATCGCATCGAAGAAAAAATGCGCCGCCTCGACTCGCTGCGCCCCCTTCCGGCAGATGTAGTCAAAAGATTGCATCATGAAATACGCATTCTTCATACCTATCATTCCAATGCAATAGAAGGGAATACCCTGACTCTTTCTGAGACAAAGCTTGTTCTTGATGAAGGCACGACAATAGGAGGGAAATCCCTGCGAGAGCATCTTGAAGCAACAAATAATGCAAAGGCATTTGATTTGATTGAAGATATTGCAAAGAAAAAAAAGCCAATAGACCATGTTTCAATCCAGAAAATTCATGAGGTTGTGACATCTGGCATACTTGAAGAAGCAGGCAAATACCGAAGCAAAAATGTCAGGATTACTGGCGCGGTAAAAACTCCGCCTGACTGGTCAAAGATAGTTAAGCTGATGGATGGACTGACTGAGAAAATATCAGAAAGCAAAACACACCCGGTTGAAACTGCTGCATACCTTCATCACAGATTTGTCCAGATCTATCCATTCATTGATGGTAATGGCAGAGTGGCACGTTTACTTACAAATCTGTACTTGATCGCATGGGGATATCCGGCAATTGTACTTAAAATTGAAGACAGGGGGAAATATTACAAATTCTTAAGGGCTGCTCATGCCGGGAACCTTAGCACTTTTGCTAATTTCATTGCAAAAGCCATGGATGAGAGCCTGACAATGTATCTTTCAATCTATGGAGGGATTGATGAATTGCTGCCATTGAAAGAGCTTGCAAAAGTAACTCCTTATTCCCAGGAGTATCTGAGCCTGAGAGCAAGACAGGGAATTCTGGATGCTGTGAAAACCGGGAAATCATGGTATTCATCAAAACGGGCTCTGGAGGAATATCTTTCTGAACATGGGATGAAGTGAATGGAAGATTCAAATAAAAAGCTATTAGAAGTTAGCCCTGGTTATTTTTATGACCTTTTGATTCACTTTTTTCAAATACCGACCACACGAACACACCCGTTATTACCAGCGTAAGCATAAAACTCGCAAAAAAGCCGGCTGTGAACCCTGCCACGGTAATGATCATACCTGTCACCAGCGGGCCCATCGAGTGCCCGATATCCATCGTCGATGAAAGAGCCCCCATGGATGCGCCGATCTCTTCCCTTCTGGCAATATCGGCGACATACGCGCTTGTTGCTACTGTGGACAGGGAAATTCCAAGGCCAGTACCGATGCTGATCACAATGAATTGGGGAAATGATGACGAAAGCGCAATGGCGGCGATCGATATCCCTGACAGTAGGAGACCTGTACATATCTGTATGCGCTTATCAATGCGATCAGCGATCCAGCCGAATACTGGTTTTGTGGTCGCGATCAGTAACACCTGCACCGCAAAGATGATGCCGGTCTGGTACGGATCAACAGCTCTGGATGTGAGGAATAGCGGCAGGAATGTTTCGAATGTTCCGAATGCAAAATAGGTCGCCATATCGACAAGAGCGATAGCACGAAGCCTGCGGTGGGAAAAGAAATCAACAAAGCTTTTCTTTAATATTGACAGGGCGATAACTTTCAGTGGTCGGTCATTTCTTTCCCTGTAGAACAGGGTCATCACAAAGACAGGAACTGCAGCCATCGCGGCAGCAACATAGACTATCCTGAACCGAAAAATACCAGGGTACGCAGCAAAAAATGACAGGATCATGCCGCCAGCAAGGGGCGCAAATGTCCGGCCGATCAGGGTTGAGGATGCATACTTACCGAGCATCTCACCTTTTTTGTCAAAGAACCGTTCAACAATGATAGCAGAGATGACAGGCCCCAGGATTGCAGTCGCAGTACCATGAAAGAACCGAACGGGGATCATCCAGAGGGGCGCTTCGATGAACAGGTATAGCAGCGGCGCGATCAGGAATATCGCCCCCGCAGTGATAAGCAGGCGCCGCCTTCCGAGACGGTCCGAGAGGACGCCGACAGGAAAGCTGAACAGGATGCCGGCAAATGGCGATATCGCGGAAATCAGGCCGATCACTGCATCGCTTGACCCGATCGATTGCATAAAGAGGGGTAGCACCGGGTTTTTCGAGATAGTGGTTGAAAAGATCGCAAAAAAACCTAATAGGGAGATATAGTACATCAATCGGCGGTCAGTATCAGTGGATGTCAGTGAATGTGGTTCATCGGGTTCCGGGATCGAGAGCTTCAATTTATTACTCCTGTAAATGTTTGAGCTATCAGGCTGCTTCTTAACAAAGCTGTTTGTATTGATGTCAGGAATGGCAGTGTCGAGTCCCGATATTATTTCTTCACTATTTTTAACTGTTTTTCAGACTACTCTACTCTAATCCTTTGAATGCCTTTACTGCAAGCACACCCGTGCCGTCATGCGCCATTGCATAATCAATATTGGCAATCACAAAATCATCTGCAGCGGCTTGTTTTCCGGCTGCGCGGCTAAGATTTTTTCACTGATCGTTGGCATGGTTATTTGTCCATTGTCTTAGAGCGGATATATAGCACTAATTATATCAGCAAGTGTTGTCCTGTTTATTCGGAAAAGCGAAGGGAAGGGGCAAAATTTATGTATATTCAAGATATCTGAACTCTATTTGATTCGTTTAACCTTTTATAAACTTTTTTCAGCATATAATCCTTTACAACCTCTGCAACCACATTATCATCCATAATTTTTGCAAAAATCTCTTTATTTTGTTCCATTCTTTCTATCAATTTGTTGATGAAGACGTCCTGGAATCCATATTTAAAATTGCCAATAGTATTGGTTTTTGCTTGTTTTGATAATGTTTCATCTGATACAAGTTCTTCTTCTATCTGGTCAAAGAATAGTTTATCAGCATCTGTAAGAGGTTTCCCAAATCTATCATTGAATACGTTTATGATCTGGGAAAGCGCCGCAAATTCCTCTTTGTCCTTTTTTGTGCCAGCTTCTGTAGTGGGTTTTAACCCATATTCCCCACCTTTTTCAAGAGTAATACTTCCTTCACTGATTTTCTGGAGCCTGTAATATTCAAGAGCGACTTCATCATTCAATTTTAATTTCTCTGACATTCCCTTTTTAGGAAGTTTATTGGCAAGCAAACGCCCATAAGCATAAAATTTTTCAAGCTCTGAATCTTGAAAAGGCATAATTTGTGATAAGAATGAGTAAAGACGCAAGTAAACTGTTAAAGTATGTTTGAAATCTTCCTGAACTTCCTCTTTTTTGATGGCTTTATAGCGGTCAACCGCCGGATCGATATAAGCATTTAATTGAGCAGAATCCCTGTCGGTGCGAGAGCCACTTTTCTTGAAAAAAACATTGCAGAAAGCATCAATTTCTGATTGCCAGATTACTTGCGTTCCTTCCAATTTTGTTTTTAGATCATAAAGCTGGTTTGGATCGGTCGTTTCTGCCAGGAATGTTTTTTCGTAATACGGTTGGAAAGAGTCCAAAATTTCTTGAGTATCATTAACAAAATCAAGAATGAAGGTATCTTCCTTGCCAGGGTAAATCCTATTTAATCGTGAAAGGGTTTGAACCGCTTTAACTCCTGATAGTTTCTTATCAACATACATTGTGTGAAGTAACGGCTGGTCAAATCCTGTCTGGTATTTATCCGCAACCAATAACAGTTGATATTCCATGGTATTAAATTTATCCGGGAGTTCTTTTTCACCGAAACCATTTATGTCAGATTCTGTGTGAAGTATTCCAAACTCATCTTTAAAAGCTGAAAAAGCAACAAGGGTTTTTATTTCACTATATCCTTTTTCTGTTATATATCGGTCAAATTCCTGTTTATACCGAACAACATGAGGGCGTGAAGCTGTAACTACCATTGCTTTGGCTTTTCCCCCGATTTTCTTCATGGTGACCTGGCGGAAATGTTCAACTATAATTTCTGTTTTTTGAGCCAGATTATGCGGATGAAGGGATATAAACCTTGCAATGGCCCTGGTCGCTTTTTTCTTATTTATTTTAGGGTCATCTTCGATTTGCTTGGATAGTCTGAAAAAGGTCTTGTAGGTCGTGTAATTTTTTAATACGTCCATAATAAAACCCTCTTCGATAGCCTGGCGCATTGAGTACAGATGGAATGGTATCGGTTTACCTGTTGAATCTTTTATGCCAAATACCTCAAGAGTTTTTGGCTTTGGTGTGGCAGTAAATGCAAAGAAACTCAAATTCTTGTGCTGTCCTCTTGATAACATTGATTTTCTGATCTCATCTTCTGTATCTGACCCTGTGTAGGTTTTTTCCATCTCTTTTCGGGCTGCATCTTCCAGATTGCCTGTCGTGAGAACCTCTTTTAGTTTTTTGGCAGCCTCCCCACTCTGCGAACTATGTGCCTCATCCACGATTACCGCATAATTCCTGGCAGGGATCTGCCCTATTTTCTCTATGATAAAAGGGAATTTCTGTAATGTAGTAATGATAATATTTGTTCCTGAACCAAGCGCTTCTGCCAGTTGGTTGGAATTCTTATCAATTTTCCGGACAACTCCCTGCTTATGTTCAAATTGATATATGGTATTCTGCAACTGCTGGTCTAATACAAGCCTATCGGTAACCACAATTATGGAATCAAATACCCTTTTATCGTTTTTATCATGCAGGCTTGATAAGCGGTAGGCGAGCCATGCAATAGAATTGCTCTTACCACTACCTGCCGAGTGCTCTATCAGGTAATTTTTACCGGTTCCATTTGTCCTTGCATCATCTTCCAGCTTCCGGACAACATCCAATTGATGATGGCGTGGGAAAAGGATGCTCTCCTGCTTGAATATTTTCCCTTCAAATTTGTATTCTTCAACCTGTAAATGAAGAAAACGACTTAATATATCCATCCAGCTGTCTTTTTCCCAGATATATTCCCACAGGTAAGATGTTTTGTAACCGTGCGGATTTGGCGGATTCCCTGCGCCTTTGTTATAACCAAGATTGAAAGGAAGGTATTTTGTTTTTAACCCATCAAGTTTCGTGGTCATATACACTTCATCAGTGTCAACTGCAAAATGAACCAGGGCTCTTTTCTTGAACTGGAAAAGCAATTCCTTTGGATCCCTGTCGTCAATAAACTGTTTTTTGGCGTTTGTTACATCCTGCCCTGTAAATCGATTTTTAAGCTCAACCGTTGCAACAGGCAGACCATTAAGACTATGAAGCATATCAACAGATTTTTCACTCTTTGGGCTGTATTTTACCTGTCTTGCAATAGTTAACCTGTTGAGTTTGTATAATCTCTCTGCTTCCGGGTTTAACCCGCTTGCAGGTTTAAAATAAGCCATTTTATAGCGAACGCCATAGTCAATGAAGCCATTTCTTAAAACATCCAGGGTGCCCCTGTTATCAAGTTCTTTTGTGAGGCGCTGTAATAGTTTTGATTCCAAGGCTTTGCCATGTATTACGAGTGATTTTTCCCACGCTTGCGGCTGGCTTTCCTGCAAAAAAGCAAAAATCGTTTTTGTGTCAAGAGCCAGCTCGCGGTTGAAATCATCGGGATTTCCTTTCAGATATCCGCCTCTTTGGAGCAGGCTGCTTTCGATTGCTTCTTCAAAGGCTTTTTCGGTGTGTATTGGTGTTGGAATTGATTTCACGACCTCAGAATTCTTATTTTTATAATGACTGGAAAAATTCCTTCTAAACTTTATTGCAATTTTATAATAGTCTTCTTTATCATAAATTTATCTGTGAAATATAAGCCTGACAAAATTACTATCTGGATTTTTTAAGAAAATTGCATTTATTCAGACAGGATTTACAGGATCGACAGGATTTAGTCATCCTGTTTTTCCAATCTAATTCATCAGGAGAAAATATAATGGAATTTAAAGACATTACAGAAAAGAAGATAAAGTTGAGATAAAAAGGAAAAGTCACTAAAATCGTATCCTGTCGATCCTGTTAATCCTGTCATTGGTATTAACCGCAAGGAATATATTGGAAAAATAACGGAGCATTTAAAAGACCAGAAGCTACTTGCAATCCTTGGTATAAGGAGAAGCGGCAAATCAACGCTAATTTATCAATCGATCAAGTATCTTCTTGACAATGGAACTGACCCTAAAAACATATTCTACATAAATGCAGATGACTTTGAGAAGCCTGGAAGAGCGAACCTTGAGGAAGCGCTTGATTTCTGCCAGCAGAATAATATGGTTTCCCTGAAAGATATAAAAATCTATGTTTTCATTGATGAAATCCAAAATATCAGGGGATGGCAACAGCTCTTGAAAAAATATTATGACCTCAAATATGCTTCAAAATTCATTGTTTCAGGCTCATCTTCCAGTCTTATTTATAAGAATTCATCGGAAAGCCTTGCAGGAAGAATAAGCTTTATTGATGTTTTCCCTCTTACATTCAGGGAGTTCCTGCAGTTCAACAACATAGAGATACAAGAGGCAGCACTTCAATTCAAAGCCCTGGAACAAATGTATTACAGGCTTTCCCCGAAAATCAACGAGATAGCTGGTTTCCTATCGCAGTACCTGAACGTGGGGGGATTCCCGGAATGGTTCGATATAAAGAATAAGGAGACCTGGTTCAAAATACTGTCTGAAGAATATACAAGCCTTCTTATCTACAGGGATATTGTAAGAATTTTCAGGATTCGCGACCCACTGCTCCTTGAATCCGTCTTCAGGTTCGTATCCGCCCATTCAAGTGAGCGTTTCAGTTATCTTGGAATCGCAAAACAGAATGATGGGGACAAGGAGACCTCAAAACAATATGTTTTCCATCTCGCCCGTTCACATCTCATCAATCTATCAGATTTTTATACAAAAAGCAAAAAGGCTTCAGAGAGAAAGGAGAAAAAAATATATTTTTGCGATCTGGGTCTTAAGAATTCCATAGGCGGGCGCCAGGATATCGGTTTTGATGCCAAGACATGCGTATATCTGCACTGCCTCAAGCATGTTTCCGGCTATCCTATGGGAAAGATATTTTACTGGCTTGATAAAAAAAAGAACGAGACAGATATTATTATGAGTTATGGGTTTGAATTAATTCCGGTTGAAGTAAAATACAGGTCTTCTATTGATGATTCGGATCTGAAGGGG
Organism: Candidatus Methanoperedens sp.; assembly: GCA_049301735.1. GTDB lineage: Archaea > Halobacteriota > Methanosarcinia > Methanosarcinales > Methanoperedenaceae > Methanoperedens. The sequence goes on along the minus strand of JBAQLI010000278.1, from coordinate 19,430 downwards.
ATTTTGGGTTTTTGCCATGATTTTAGTGTTAGAAATGCGTATGTTGTGACAAAAACACTCATGGAGGAAAGGGAGATCGATGGTGTGTTGGTTTCATTTATTCCTTTATGGTTGTTTTTGCTGGTGTTTTGAGGTCAGGTTCATCTCTGTTATAGTTCACAAGTATTCGGTTAGGTATAAATACACGCATGAATACACTTAATATTATGGCACACAAGACTCTAACAATTTCAGAAGAAGCATATGAAGCGCTGGCTGGTCTTAAAAAAGAAGGAGAGAGCTTTACTGCTCTCATAAAGCGCATCACTACGCCTCTTCGGAAGAAAAAACTCAGTGAATTTGCGGGTATTATGGCTGGTGAAGAATTCGATGATTTCGAAAAAGCAGCGCTTGAAGCAAGGCATTTTAAAAGCACCAGATTACAAAGAGTGAAGTTATGACCGTACTTGATACCAATTTCCTGATATATCTCCTCAGAAATAAGGTTGCAGCGGTTGTAGCGGACTTCTTTGATGACCCAAAAACAACTACCATAACTCTTTTTGAACTCTATTATGGAGCCGGACGGTCTTCAAAACAACAAGAGAATATTTTAAAGATAAACTCTTTAGCAAAATCTGTAGATATACTTGAGTTTGATGAACCTGCTGCCAGGAAGGCTGGCGAGATTCAGGCTGAGCTGATGAATTCAGGAATACCCATAGATATCCAGGACGTTCTCATAGCAGGGATCGTTATGGCAAATAAAGAAGAACTTGTGACCAGGGACATTGACCATTTCAGCCGCATACAAGGTCTGCGATGCAGGTCATGGTAAACTTCTTTTTTATTTTTGGTTGGCAGGACAGTATTTTCCACGTGTCATGTGTTCTATATTGCTTCTCTCACATCGATTTTACCTGTTACAACCTCTGAAATCAGGGCTGTGCGGTATTCCTGCAAGAGAAGGAGTTCTTTTTCGATTCTGGAAATTGTACTGTCTATTTTGGAGGATTTGGATTCTATGAATTGAATTATGGATTTTTGTTCTTCAATTAAAGGAGTTGTAATTTGTAAATAATTGTATTTATCAGCACCAATATTTTGGATTGTTGCTTGAATAAAAATATTGTTTTTCCAGTTCTCATAGACATTAGATTTTGTAAATAAATATAAAAAATCTGACAAGACTTCATTTTCATCAGGAGATGCTTTTATTAAATATCCAGCGAAACAAGCAATTCCTTGATAACTTTTAAATTGAAATGTTTTTCCGACAGTAGCACCACTTCTTGCAAATAAAATATCACCTTTTTGTAATAAATAATCTTTAGCAATCTCAAAAGGTAATGACTTGAAAGTATCATCTTTTAATTTTCCATCAGCTCCAAAATCCGTAATTCTAATATATCTTGGTAAATTAGTATCTTCTAATTCTGCTGATTCATTAGCACCGTATTCTAACTTACCTTTTACAACATACTTCAATCTCTTAACTTCCCACTTCTCCGGCACCTCCCCCAGCCACTCAATCCCCGAATCCTTCATCGGCGTGAGCGGGTCAAGCCCTTTTGTTACCGCCTGGTTGATGACGGCGGCGCGCTCCTCTTTGAGCAGTTCGATCATTCTTTGTTTTTTCTCGATAAGTGAGTCTATTTTCCGGGTGCGGTCGTCGAGGTAAAGGGAGATGGCGCGCTGTTCGGGGGTGGGAGGAACAAATATTAATTTATCATACGCATCTTCTCTGCTTAAACCTGGAACAGCAGAATCCTTTGAAAGACTATCTAAATTTAGAGTGTATAAAACATATAAAAGCCATAATAAATCATTGTTTGTAGCAGTCTCATCAATATAATAAGTTGTGTCTATAGGAAAACACTCAATATTCGAGTAATTAATTTTTCCAAATGAACCTTTTCGACCAATTATTATGCAAGGTTTTTTTGAAATAGCTTGATTGTGATAACCTATGATTCCGTTTGAACCATAAACCGGAATTTTTCCTTCAATTCTTTCATCGTTTGATAATGAACTTCCATAAATTAAATTACTTACCCATTTCAATTTCTTTACTTCCCAATGCTTCGGCACCTTCCCCAGCCATTCCACACCCGAATCCTTGTATGCAGGATAAGGCTTCCAACTGCTGGCGGGCGCGCCTGCGGCTGCATTCTGTTTGAGTTCTGCACTCATTGCGCCGCCTCCTTCTCTGTTACTGAAGAAAAATGCCACTTATATCTGATTTTTTCGTCTGCATTATAAACGATAGAACGCGGGTCTCCACATATGGCGAGAGCCATATCTGTGGGCGACGTCAACTGGCGCAACGGTTGACGCGGATACGCGCGGATCGGTTTATCCGTGAAAATCCGTTTGATCCGTGTTCCCGGTCGGATGATTTTGCCTATACTCAAATACTTATGCTGCTCTAATTTGCGTTCTTCGTGTCCTGGTATGACAAAAATTAACAACGAACTCGTACGAACTCCATACGAACTCACGCTGCTAGGGTTCGTTTCAGTTCGTTTTAGTTCGTTGTTTTTTTCATGTCCATTTATGAACCGGGGTTCATAGCCGACTTTGCGGTGAATCGATGCAATTAATCTGCGTTTATCTGCTTTTATCTGCAGTTTGTTGATTCTGGACAGGATAACAGGATGAACAGGATTAAATGATAAGATGTATCCTGTCGATCCTGTTAATCCTGTCTGAAAAATATAAAACTGTTTTATCACTCTATCGCCTTTCTCAATAACCCTTCAGTCTCCTTCTCCAGAGCCAGAATATCCGCCCTTATTTCCGAAAGCCTCCGCAACGGCTTATATTTATAAAAAAACTTCGTGAAATTAATTTCATACCCCTTCTTTGTTTTGCTATTATCAATCCACGCATCCGGTACATGCGGTAATACTTCCCTCTCAAAATAGGTCTGTATATCTTCTTTGAGCGGCACCCGTTCATTATCCCTTAAATTAGCATCAGGTTTAGGCTTTCCTTTCCCATCTTTCACAATATTTCCGTTTTCATCTCTCAAAGGCCGCTCAACCGTAATTTGCCAGTAGCCAAATTCTGAATTATCATATATCCTTGAAAATTCATTCTCCTTGAAATCACCATACATCCTGGTTATCGTTTCAATATGACCCTCGCCGATTTCGTTGCGCTTATTACCCAGGCTTCTTGACATTTTATTGTAAAAGCTGACCGCATTTACCAATTGGATTTTTCCCTTTCTCTCTTTAGCTTTTCTGTTAGTTACTATCCAGATATAGGTGAAAATGCCCGTATTATAAAATAATTGGTCAGGCATTGCAACAATGGCTTCAAGCATATCGTTTTCAATGATCCATTTTCGGATGTCGCTTTCCCCGCTTCCCGCACCGCCCGTAAACAAAGGAGACCCATTAAAAACAATTCCTATTCGTGATCCGCCATTTGCAGGTTTCATCTTGGATATCATGTGCTGCAAAAACAAAAATGAACCATCGCTGATCCTTGGCAGTCCGGCGCCGAAACGCCCTCCAAAACCCCTTTTTTCATGTTCATCTTCAACCTGTTTTTGAACTTTCTTCCACTCAACGCCAAAAGGAGGATTTGAAAGCATATAATCAAACGTTTCATTCTCTAATCCATCATTAGTAAATGAATTTCCGAATTTTATATTGGAAGCATTTTGCCCTTTGATGAGCATATCTGATTTACAGATTGCATAAGATTCCGGATTTACTTCCTGCCCAAATACTTCCAGTCTTGCATCAGGATTAAGCTCACGCACGTATTCTTCAGATATTGACAGCATGCCTCCCGTTCCGCTGGTCGGGTCATATAGTGTTCTGACGATACCCTCTTTTGTTAAGATTTCTTTGTCATTCACGAAAAGCAGATTAACCATCAGCCGGATCACTTCTCTTGGTGTAAAGTGCTCTCCTGCCGTTTCATTGGATAATTCAGAGAATCTCCTTATAAGTTCTTCAAAGATGTATCCCATCTCCAGATTGCTTACTTTATTCGGGTGCAGGTCAATCTCACCAAACCGCTTAACGATCATATAAAGCAAATCTGCGTCATCCAGTTTTGAAATATGTTCATTGAATCCAAAATAATCAATAATTTCTCTTGCATTTGTGGAGAAACCGTTGATATAATTATTGAGATTGGCAGCAATATTATTTGGATCAGCCTTTAATTTCTCAACGTCAAATTTGCTTTTGTTGTGGAAATTAAATCCTGCAATGTTGTTAAGGACAGGGTCTGTGTTCTGGATGTTCATGGTGGCAATTTTAGGCAAATAATCCAGGACTTTTTGTTTTGTCGGTTCCAACACGCAATCCAAACGTCTTAAAACAGTTAGCGGTAGTATTACTTTACCGTAATCCGATTGCTTATAGTCGCCTCGTAAAAGGTCAGCAATCTCCCAGATAAAATTAGCATTCTCCTTGACGTTTACCATAATATCGACACCATTTAGGCTTTGAAACTCATTTATACTATATAATTGTACTTTTTTTAAAAGTCAAAAACAAAAATTGATGTGAAAATCGCTATCTGTATGGATGCCGCTTCCATCGGGTCAGCGCTGCCCCAACACCATTCCAGTCGTGACGCCGGGTATCCACACAATGCCCAGGGCAATATATGCTTCAAACTCAGAGCGCCTGTTTTTTATCTCACAATTAACCCTTCCTCAGAACCATATATCCTGTCGCTAGACCTGCCGCAGCAAAAAATATCCAGTTCCATTGCTGGGGTTTGGCCGTATCAACGGGTTTTGTTACTGGCGAACTGGCCTGGGCTGCGCCGGCTTCCTGTGACGATGTGGATGGAGTTGTTGCTGCCGATGATAAGGTGGACACAGTAGATGTGGTAGTTGTAGTGGTTGCATTGGCTATTGTAGCTTTAAAATCTACTTTTGGGCTGTCCTGTATAACCTGTTCAAAATATGGATAAAATCGCAGTGCAGTTGAACTGTCAGCTACTTTGAATTTTAATCCGTTTCCAAGGTCAATAACAGCATTCTGGCCAAGGTTTATGTTTTTCTTATTGTCAAGAAGCACATAATTTTCATTTGCTTCCTTTGCCTCGAATACACCGAACTTATCTCCTGCTTTTATTTCGAGCACATTCCGGGATATCAGCCATGTGTATCTGAGCTGGACAAAGGCTGACATGCCTTCTGCGCCTGTAAATATACTATCCACATAAGTTACGAATACGGCCACATCGGACTCACTGTTTACGTTTTTCTCAATATAAGTATATACTTCTCCTTCCTTCACGACCCTGTGGTCAAGGTTTTTGTTGTCCTTACTGAAAGAAAGCCATGCCTGCCTTGGATTTGTTGCTGTATCAAGAGATTCAACTGTAAGGTTGTAACCTTCACCGAGGTTCCATGAGGTTCCCAATTTCAATGTCTGCTCTTCCTCTGCCTTCTGTTCTTTTATCAGCTTAGCTAACTTATTTGCTTTTCCGTTCACAGCAATATAAAGATCACCGAACCAGCCAAGCCGCGCATAATAACCACCTGTGGCGTTCAGTTTGAAGGTTTTAGTGGTACTGTTATACTCAAGACCATTCCGGACCTTCTTGCTTTTTTCACTGAATACCTTGAATTTCTGGTCTGAGCGTAATGTATTGTACTGAAGGTTTTCTTTCTCGATCACCCTGCTGTTAACTGTTAAACTTGATGCAGGCTGGTTAATGATCTTGAGAGTCTCACTTGATTTTCCTGCGCCAAGAGCGTACCAGAAACCAGGGAATTTAACAGCATCCCACTGTAAAGTATTGTTATAAGTACTTGAGCTGGAGTCAAAAACAATCCCACGAATCTCAACTGTCGTGACATTAGCGGCTGTTACCGGAGCTGCTAATAATAGCATAATTGCAAATACGGTTAATATTTTTATCATTTTTATCACACCATGTACCTGACAATTTCCCAAAATTATATAACTCTAGAGAAATCAGCAACAATTAACCCAATTAACCCAAAAAGCGAATGAATACGGCAAAAAATCAACCACTGTGAAGTATATAATGCAATAGTAGAAAATCAATTCACTTTTATACAGTGCAGTTTTCCATAGTTCCTGATACAAGCAGGTTCAAAGGACTTGAGGAATTAAAAGAACTAAGCAACATAGCAAAGAGATGTAGATCAAGCTGGTTTATACAGGAAATAGATCTTCTCTTGAATCGGATGAACAAAAAGGGGTTCAGTAACTGCTAGCGTAGCCATTAAATTATGGCGGTTGTCTGTAGTGTTACTTTGTAGCATCTTCCAGAGCGGCTTGTTTCTGATCTTCAGCAGGCTGATTTTTGTCTTTTTTATTCTTTTCTAGCTTCTTTTTTAGAGGTATTTCACAGTAGTTCTCTACCAGTTTCATCATACGTTCGGTGTTATGCACCAACATATTCGAAACTTCGCGCAGATTGTCGAACGCTGGTGGATGCTTATTGGAATTTGCTTCTTCGTGCAGGAGGCGCAAGTAAGCATCCCAATTGTGAACATCATTAATCCAGTTGAAGAAAGCTGCTTGAAGCTGAGCGAGGTCACTTCGGCTGTTCTGTAGGCTTTGTGCTGGCTGGAAAACGAGAGAAGCGATTATATCTGCCATGCCCAACCCACCCAAAATTAGTACGGAGGCATCCGAGCGTAGTGCCAGCGAGGCAAACACCGATACCAGCACCATGAATATACCGAGGTAGAAAGCAATGGTATACATCGTCATGACCCGTTCATAGCCTTTGTCTATCTGTTTGACGACACACACTAACCCTTTCTGGAGCTCTAGACCCATATCAAATTCTTCCCCTTGTAGAGAGGGTTGTGTCTGTCTGGTGATTGATGAGATGGGCGAAGCTAGCCCTGTAGCTTCTTCTAGTTTGTCTATAATCCAATATGCATTCAGAGCTTCCAGCCAATCTTTCTCATCTGCCTGAATATCATGCTGTTTCAGTATCAGAAGGGTTTCTTCGATTTTATTATCTAGCTTTTCAAGGCATTGTTGTCGGAAATATTCATCTGATCGCAATCGTCTGACGATTTCAAGTGCATGTTCTCTTGACATATATTCACTCGTTATTACGATTAAGAAATACGTTTCCGAGAAACAAGCAGTCCACCCATCTCATCACGTTTATCTTGAGCCGAGTTGATCTTTGTAGCGAGCGTCCGGGCTAGTGCTAGAGCAAAGTCATTTTTCCCCTCCTTGATAGCTTTCGCGATATCGCTTGTAATCTCTCTTATTTCTTTAAGTGAAATATCCATCTCAGCCAATACACGCCGGCTTCGTTCATCATTACGCATCAGCTCCTCTTCCCGGTAATCTTGGAGAGTTTGCCGCGCTTTTTTACATTGTGATGTTTTATCATCTAAGCATAGATTGCGCAGAGCCTCTGCGGCCTCAGCCCGCGCCCCAAAGAATGGGTCATTGCTAAGTGTATGCATAAGTGGTTCAATTGCAATTGGGTCCCCGATTTTACCCAGCGCTCGAGCAGCATAGGAACGTACGAGTTGGTAATCATCTTTTAAAGCGTCAATGAGAACCGGAACAGCCTTTGGGTATTTCAACTTGCCTAAAGCCTCCGCGGTATGTGCGCGAGTTAGTGCCTGTTTTGTACCCAGCGCCTTAACGAGTTCATCCATTACTCTGATTCGAGCATTTTCGTCAGTTACATCGCCCAAGGCAATTGCTGCCCTGAACTGCTCGTCAGGCTTATCTAAACTCATATCATGTAACTGAACAATTAGTGTATCGATTCCTTGACTATTCATTATATTTCACCTCATTTAAGAATATCTAACGCACGATCAATCTCAGCCACCACACGCCGGCTGCGTTCGTCATGACGCTTCAACTCCTCCTCTCGATAATTCTGGAGAGCTTGTCGTACTATTTGACATGATAATGTCTTATCTTTTCGGCAAAGATTGCGCAGTGCTTCCCCAGCTTCGGCCCGCGCTCCAAAGAATGTATCATTACCGAGTGTATGCACGAGTGGTTCTATTGCAGTTGAGTCCCTCAGTTTGCCCAGTGCGCGAGCCGCATATGCACGCACGAGTTGATAATCATCTTTTAAGGAATCAATAAGAGCCGGAACTGCTCTTGCATCTCCCAACTTACCTAAAGCCTCCGCAGCATGGGCGCGAGTTAGAGCATGGGCGCGCTTGCTGGACAGCACCTCGATAAGCCCCAACACTGCTTGTTGCTTTTCTTCAGGTACCTGTACCTCTCCTAACACTATAGCAGCCTTCCATTCAGCATCTGGATCATCGGATGACCCACTTACCAGTTGCTCTAGCAATATATTAATATTCTGTGTCTTGCTAGCAGTATTTTCCCTTTTTTCCATGATTTCTTTATCTCTGCATGGATTTGTCATTAACTATTATTATAGATATCGTATATATTATTGCCATGATAAAGTAAGGTACTATTATTACATTAAAAATAAATAAGTATTTAATGTTATGATATTACTTTTTATTCATAACTGGATTATGGAGTAGTGCCAAATACTCAAGTAAATTATATTTAAATATTAATGTGAGAAAAAATCAATGTTTTCTGATAGTCACTTTTAAATCAATGCCTGATTCCTCAATCTTGACAATTTCATGTCCATGTTCTTTTATCCATTGAGGAATTGCATTTCTTGCAGTAACGTCATCTGTTAACACTTCAAATTCTTCCCCGGTTTTTAACCCATCGATCTGTTTCTTGGTATAGAACAATGGCAGCGGGCATACTTTACCTCTTGCATCTATTTTGTGCATGGGTGATAGTATGGATCCTGGTATATTTTAATTTTGTATAAAGGCAAAAAATGTAAGAATTATTCATTTTTTAAAACGATAATCAGCCTTTTCGGACAAATATTGTGTAATTTCCTTTGACGAACTTGACCGCAAGCAGCTCATTCCCTGATTTCTTTGCTCAGGCATCGATATATAGATTTGTCATTTTATCGACCTCTGAAATTAATTTTGCGTTTTTCATCTACCGTTTCATTCTCAATTCTTGCGATCATTGAATCCAGCGTTTCGATGATAAGAGTAATTCTTTGGGTCCGGAATAACTCAAACTCACGCCACTCCCTCAATGTATTGAGGACAGGCGTTTTTTTCAATATTTTTTCTTTATTAGAGACAAAGACGATTCCTTCTTGTATTGTGACTCATTTCATATCACCGGCGATTACAATAACGATCTATAGTTATATTGGTTCAGAAATCAGCAATAATTGATAGGGTTGATCTGAGATTGTAATAATAGCGGCAAAATTATATAGCAAAACAACGCAACTAACATAGTGGAGGAAATTTGCAAATATTTCAGTCAATGGGGAAAACATAATTGCAAATTAATCTTATATTTTTATAATTAAATTCTAATTATAAAATATCAGTGAAATGAATTAAACTCGGAGGAGATAAGAATGGTCAAGAAAAGTAATGTTATGAAAGAAGGGAGCGAAGAAAAGCAAGATATTTTCAATACATGGGCTAACAGTTATACAGAAGTTTCCAAAATGTGGACAGATTCATACGAGAAGCTATACAGGCCATGGCTTGAATCCACTAAAGAGATATTTGACAAAACAGCTCTTCTTTCAAAAGAAGCGACGCCACAGAAATACATGGAATTTTATGATGAATGGATCAAAACATATCAGAATACCTTTGGTATATTTTATCCGATCCCTGCGCCACAACCCAATAAAGAGATACTTGAGAAGTTCTTATCAAGAGCCGATGAATCGAATAAACTATTCAGTTCCTGGATTGCCGAGCTTGAAAAAAATTCCCGGATGACAAAAGACATACTTCAGGGAGAACAGGACCCTGCAAAATATAAGGAATATTATGATATGTGGACGAAGTCTTATGAAAAAATATTCGACAAGATCCTTTCACTACCTTCTGAAGAAAGTACAAAAGAGTTATTTGGGGAATATGGTGGCATGCCTGATTTCTACCTGGAGGGCTTTTTGCAGATGTCAAAACTATGGAGGAGATCATATACGCAGATTTGCGGGCCAATGAATGAATCCATGATGAAACTTTCTGAGAAAATGGCAGAAATCTCACGGGGAAAGGCAAGTCCTGAAAGCTATAAGGAATTTTATATCTTATGGGTGGATACATATAAAGAAATGTATGAAAAATATGGAAAGTCCACCGAGCTTTCCAGGGAAATGTTTGAGAATTTTATAAAGGCCACCGACATTTACCTGAGTATGTACAAGTCATGGATAGCAGCACTGGAAGAAATGGCAGAAAAAGCGCAAGAGTTGTCGAAACAATCTGATCCGGAAACATATAATAAATTTTATAATCTCTGGGTTAAGACCTATGAAAAGGCTTTTGAGAGCTTTTTTGAGGATATGCCAGCAGTAGGGTCTATGAAAGAGATCATGGAGCCTTTAAAGATCATGACCAAGATGTATACGGATACATTTACAAGGATGTCAAATATGTGGATGAAATCAGGAGTTCGTTCAGCATCAGCATATCCTGGAAAGAATAAAAAAAGAGGGATTCAGACGGCTTAAGCCGGAAAAATCCATTTTTTTAACAAAAATAACATTTTTTGATAATAATATGTTTGATAATAAAATTTTTGATATATACTAACCCCACGTCCCCAACCTGCCTTATTCTAACCCCAACTCTGCAAATTAAGTAAAACAAATTATCGTTTTACTCTATTACTATCAGGGTAGTAGCACTGATATATAGTATAGTATGAATACAGTAGCACTATTGTTTTTGCGCTGGAAATAAAGGGATACAATATGTATTTCAAACTTGATCAGGTACATTATTTTGGAGAGTAATAATTATTGTAGTAAAAGGATAGCACTAATTCTTATAAACAGCAAAACGTTTTTATAATCATATGAAGTATTAGACGTTGTGGATCAGAAGATTTCCACATATAATTATTTGGAGGAGTGAATATATGAATTACACAGCGGAGATAATCACAGATTCAAACATGAATCTTGTAACAAAAAGGCTGGTTGATACGAAAGGCGGCAAACGTTATAAATGCCCTAATTGCAAACATACAATACCGCTAAGAACTGCGGATTTTATCAAGGGAATCGCTATGGTATCATGCATGGACTGCGGCAGGGATGCTTTTGCTATTGAGGAAACCCTATTGGGATTATGAAAATGAAAATTGATATAGAAGAAATACCCCAGGATCTGGAAATAGATGAAGACGAAGACCTCCAGAGATTCCTCCGCGGTGGATTTGGGGCAAAGTAAATTCTAAGCTTATTAACGATGTAATAATACATTGTGAGGCACTAAACCTAAACCAAAAGCCCTTTTTGCCAGTCATTGATTATTTTCATAGCCGCTCTTTCTTCATCGATTTCACCTTTCTTCTTCAGGAAGTTGCACTCTTTTCCTATGAGTAGAATTACATCATAAGAATCCTGTCCTTCTATTGTGACATGGTATAAGGATTCCAGAACAGTTTTATTCTCTGCGCACAACTTCTCTATAATCCTCATAGCTACTCCGATTTTATCCTGCAGGTGTGTTGCATCCTTTACTCCAAGAAGGCCCTGGATATACTCGTCGTTCTCACCAAATGGTATCACACCCGGTGTATCGATGAACATGATCCGTGAGCCTGCATCCACAAGCTGAACTCCTCTTGTATAACCTGATATCGGGGACGTCCTGGCTGAATGCCTTCCTGACACGCCATTTATCACCGATGATTTACCCGTATTGGGATAACCAATGGAACCCACCAGTATTTCACGCCCTTTTATGCCTGCGATTTCAAGGATCTTGTGTCTTAACAGGGTTGTCCCGAACTTTTCTTTATTGGACACAAAGACCGTGGGTGCGATCTTTGATAATCGGGATTTGGTTTTCTCAAGTGTTTCCCTTGATACAAGATCGCATTTGTTGATGACTATTATGAAAGGCTTATTTGCACGCGTTATATCTCTCTCAACCTCGCTGTTCCGTGTTTCGTCCGGAAACCTGGCATCAATTACTTCAAGAAGAATATCAGCTTTTTTTATAACATCCTTTACCATCAACTTGTAGCTTGCCATGTATGTGCTATTATGCAGGATGATATAAGGATGTATTGTGAGTGAGAAATACGGAAAAAAGTTTCCCCTGCGAATCAAAATTAATAAACAAACTCGCCCTGGCATTTGTTTTTGCTTGCCTGACAGGAATATTTGCCCAACTCAGGTTCTATCTTCCTTATACGCCAGTGCCAGTCACAGGTCAGGTCTTTGCCATTCTTATCGGATTTATTTTTGCTTCATTGATAATCGGCTGGTTCACTGACAGATATATAAAATCCAGGAGTTTTGCAGGTCTTTTCAGCATCATGGTTCTTGGTATTGCGATAATATACCTTTTTGGTGTTGTTCAGCTATTATTGGTACTTGGAGTTAATATACAGAAAGCCATTGAACTTGGAGCATTGCCATTCATTGGTGTCGATATATACAAGGCATTGATAGTTTCGGCAATCGCTGCTGCAATAGTACCAGGAAAAGCATTCGGGAATGAACTTGATGCGAAATAATTCCCAAAAAAAGACCTAATAAGGGAAACTAATAATTCTATCCAGATCAACATTTTTCTCAATGAGGGATACAATATTTCCCGGTAGACCTCTTTCGGAACATATAGAAGGATCATTGGGAATAACTCCTGATATGGGGATCCCGGTAAGTTCATTTATGATTCCGGGATTTTTGTCTTCAACGCTACCGCCCCTGTAATTGTTTATTATTACCCCCATTATTTTAATCCCTGATCTCTTTGCATATTCTATTGTGAGAACTGTATGGTTTATAGTTCCAAGACCTGCCCTGGCAACGATTATGGCAGGAATATCCATATATTTTATTAAATCAGAAATCAGGAACTTTTTCTTTACAGGGACAGCAATACCGCCTGCTCCTTCAACAATTACAATATCATGTCTTTTTTCAAGTTCCATGTAAGCATTTTTAATAATATCAATGTCTATGCTTATTCCTTCAATTTCTGCAGCGGTCCCTGGCGCCATCGCTTCTTTCAGGAGATAAGGACATGTCAACTTCACATCAGCCTTTACTTCGATCACCTTCATCATGAGCTCGGCATCCGGGGAATAAAGTTTACCGTTTCTTATTCCTGCGCCGCTCTGGACAGCTTTCATCACACCTATGCTATATCCTTTATTTTTAAGGGCCCCTGCAAGTCCTGCTGCTATCACTGTCTTTCCCACGTTTGTATCGGTTCCTGTAATGAATATCCCGGTCATATAATAATCATAGATTGAATTTTTCTTTTACAATTCTAATAGCGACAAGTGCATCACTTATATCCTGCTTACTATGGGTTGCCATCAATGTAGTCCTTATCCTGCCTTTACCTTCCGGCACCGTGGGAGGCCTGATTCCCTGGACAAAAATACCCTGTTTTTCAAGCAAAAGAGCAGCTTTCATGGTCGTATCTGTATCTCCTGTTATTATGGGAACGATCTGGGTTTCACTTTGAATATTAAATCCCACATCAATAAGCCCTTTTTTATAAATCGCGACATTCTTCCAGAGTTTTGCTGCCGGATTTTCTTCCCGGATAATATCAATAGCAGCAGTGGCAGCAGCCACAGCCGGCGGTGGAAGTGCAGTTGAGAAAATAAATGAACGTGAAACATTTCGAAGATATTCTATAAGCTCGTTATTTCCGGCTATGTATCCCCCGGAGCTTGCAAGGGCTTTGCTAAGTGTTCCCAATATAATATCAGCATCTGCATTGAAATGATCCCCTGTACCTCTGGAATGTTTGCCAAGAACGCCAGTAGCATGGGCATCATCCACCATGACCATTGCATCGAACCTTTCTGCGATTTCGATGATCTCAGGAAGAGGCGCTATATCCCCATCCATACTAAAAACACCATCCGTTACTATGAGTTTTTTGCTTTTTTTCGATGCGCTAAGCTCTTTTTCAAGATGGGACATATCTTTATGCGGATAGACTTTCACATCTGCGCGGCTAAGCCTACAACCATCGATAATACTTGCATGATTGAATTCATCACTTAGTATCAGATCGCCGCTTTTCATCAAAGCGGATATAGTCCCGATATTTGCCATATATCCCGAGCTGAATACGATCGCATCTTCCGTACCCTTAAAATCCGCTATTTTTTCTTCCAACTTATTGTAAATGTCAGTGTTCCCGGTAGTTAGCCGGGATCCCCCCGCACCTGACCCGTATATTTCTATTGCATCAGCAGCAGCTTTTTTCACTTTTGGGTGAGTGGCCAGTCCAAGGTAATTATTAGACGATAGAAGTATGTATTCCCTACCATCTTTTTTTATCCTTGGGGACTGGGCAGATTCGATCGTCCTGAGTTCCCTATATAATCCTTTACTTTTAATTTGTCCAAGCTCATCTGAGAGCCATTTCATATTCATTTAACGAATCTTGGCATGAGTTCGGCTGACCCGAAGACACCGTATATACCACGTTTATGGAACTCAAGACCGGCTTTCATCCATCCAAGAGCAGGCCCAACTACATTGGCCGCCATTGTGGTCTCATCACCCAGAATGAACCTGTGGCTTGAAATAGCCCCATCAAATGTCTTTCCTGTAAGGGTCATCGTAGTGCTCACAGGTTTCCTGGGATTCCTGGTATCAACTACTCCTCCAACGGTCACTTTTTCGCGGGATATGATACCAGCTCTCTCAAGAAGCACATCATCTGCATGTTCCATATTGTGTAATTGGAGAATACCTCTTCTCTTATCGAGTTCATTTTTTATCTGGACACAGGTCATATTTGCCGCTTTTTCAAGATTAAAACCCTCAAGATGCGCTATATCTTCCCGTATGGTTGCACGATACGATTCCCAGTTTGATACTCCTACTCCGAAATTTATATCCACATTCGTTACTTCCATAAATGAATTTGCAGCAATAGCGGCAGCACAGGTAAGTAATCCAGGTGTAGCGCCTGCTCCTGTAATATATGTAATACTGGCATTTTTTATCATATCATCCATTCCAAAGATCATCTCAACAGCCTGTGACCGTTTCATGGCATCCACCATCACACCCTTAAAACCTGCTTTGGCAAACATCGATACAACTTCAGGGATAAAGTTGTTCGTGAGGTTGGGAAGAGCCAGGAAAATACCATCAAATTCCCGGCAATTTTCAACAATGCGGGTTATGGCACCATCAGTTCTTATGCCAATATCACCTGGCTTTTTGTTTTCAAGAAGCTCAGGATCTATCCCATTATGATCGATAATATAGCCAGTCTTGTCAGCAATTGCTGCAAGTTTCATTTCCTTTTTCCGTGCAAGTATTTTTGCTGCAGCCATTCCAAGACCTCCTGCCCCGAGAACAGCGATGTTTGCGGTTTCGTTCCTATCTGGTTTTTTTAATTTCATTACCTGTACTTGTTCCATAATCATTCCTCAAATTTTTATTTCATTTCTAATAAGCTCCACAATTCCGCCAAATTTATTGACAAGAACCGGAGTCTGCTCCATCTCAGTAATATATTTTCTTTGGTCGATATCATTCACAAAAAAAACGCGCCCCCCGAATGGGTCACCCTTTTTTTTCAAATGCGGTATCCTTATGTATCCCACTTTTTGTGAAGCCACATAACCTGCCGTATATGATGGATCATCAGACCAGCAAAGTTCAGCAATTGTGCCTTTGACCGATTCTACTTTTGTTGCAAGTATAAGCGCTTCGCTTATATTTGTAAAATACGATGACAATCCTGAAACAGAAAGCGTATTAAAAAGTTCATTTGCAGCTTCTTCTGTTATATCCATACGGGATACACGGATACCGCGAACCTTATCGGGTTCAAGCCTGTTACCTTTTAAATCCATGATTATCGCACCTCGCATATTTTCACCAATAGCAGGGCCTTTTTCCAGCAGAGATATACTTTTTTCAATGCAAAGTGCCGGTATCCCGAGTTCAAGGAGCAACTTTCTGGCAAGTTTTTTCCCTTCGATCTCATTTTCAACATTTGTCAGTATGATCGGGAGGGAAGTTACTTTTTTAATTGGAATTTTTAATGTTTCAACGGTTATATTAATAAGGTCAGGTTCACCTTTTTCATGAGATAGAGCCCGATCTACAAGCCCTGAAACAATTGTTTGAATTTTTGTCTTCTCAACGAGATTTTCAGCTCCTGACATGTGGTTTTTGTTTTTTTCTGCCCTCATACGAACGCTAAACATGAACACCTCCGGGGACCAGACCAAGATCAATTATCATCTGAATATCATCACGCGGCGTTCTGCCCGCCGTTGTCAGGTAATTGCCAAGGATAAGCCCATTTGCCCCTGCAAGAAGACATAAACTTTGTAAATCCCTTAGATTTTTCTCCCGTCCACCTGCCACTCGTATATTTTTTTCAGGAAGAATAAGACGAAAAACCGATATTGTTTTTAGAATTTCAAGGGGCATTATTGGTATTTCAATATCAATAGGCATTCCGTTAATTGGATTTAATATATTAATTGGGATAGAATCAACATCCAGGTCTCTCAGCGTGAAAGCAAGTTCCAGACGGTCACTTACCGACTCCCCCATTCCGATTATACCCCCGCAGCAGACTTCAAGGCCTGCATTTTTTGCAACATATATTGTTTTTATTTTTTCATCATAGGTGTGAGTTGTGCATATTTTATTAAAAAAGTTCCTTGAGGTCTCAAGGTTATGATGTATTCGTGTAGCACCTGCTCTTTTCAGGGCTAAAGCACGTTCATCTGTAAGCACACCTGAAGAAATGCAAACCGATAAACCTGTTTCCTTCCTTATTATTCGCAAAGAACTTAATATATTCTCAAAATCTTCTCCATTTAATTCTTTTCCGCTTGTAACAATGCAGAATCTTGCCGCACCTTCTTCTTCCATCATCTGCGCCATGCTGAGTATCTCTTCTTCATCCATCAGGGAATAGGGCGTGATTTCAGTATCGTTATGGGCAGATTGCGCACAGAATTTGCAGTCTTCAGGGCATAAACCGCATTTTGCATTTATTATGGAACAAAGATCAACCCGGTTACCTAGTTTAGAACGGACATGGTTTGCAAGAGAGAATAGCTCCATACATTCATGTCCTTTGAAATCCATGAATCCCATGGCTTCCGTGAAGTCTATGCTTTTACCGTTTTCAATCTTGGTTCGTAGTTTTTTTAACATAATGTAAATGAATTGTTAACTTTTATGGCGTAGATGTTGACAATCAATTAATAATCTTATGGTCGTGGTTTATAGATGAACGTTCGATAGAGTAATCTACATTATCGAGTATTACCAGTAGAAAAACACAAAAAAAAGTATGACCCGATATAACTCACAAATTCTTATGTTCAATAAATTAATCTTTAACCTGGAGATATCAGAATGATCCATATCGCTGATTCTTCCCTATTCATCATCGGAAAAAGGATCGAGGGAAATATAATAACCGTCCCCTCAGTTGTAGATGAGATCAGGGATGATAGATCTCGTACAATTCTGGAATTAATGAATGTGAGGATCGAGCCTCCGCTTCAAATTTTTATCAGGGAAGTAATAACGAAAGCCAGGGCAACGAGAGATAGTGAAGAACTCTCAAAAACCGATATAGACCTGCTGGCAAAGGCTCTTGAATATACCCGGAATGAAGATACTATCCTTATCACAGATGATTATGCAGTCCAGAACACTGCAATCCAGTTGGGAATAAAGGTCATGCCGGCAGGACAGAAAAAGATAAAGGATGTTCTTCTCTGGGAAAAATTTTGTATAGGATGCAAGCGGCGGTTCCCGCAGGGAGATGACTGCCCTGTGTGCGGTACGCCTCTTAAGAAAATGAGGAAGAAATGATTTTTGGCACAACCTTCGTAATCCTCATGGTCAGGGATTAAATACAGGATAAAACCATAGTCTATCGTATAATAAGAAGTGAGGAGGGAACGCGCATGAAAAGAGGGGTCATTTCAAAAGTATACATAATAAAGACAAACGAAAGAAGTTCAGGAATAAAAGAGCTGTTGAAATATTTCGATACAGACAAATATTCTGGCAAAAAAGTTTCGCTCAAAGCGAACTTCAATAGCCCGGATCCATTCCCGGCATCCACACATCCTGACACTATATCAGCGATCGTTGATTCCTTCAGGGAAAAAGGAGCAAGCATCGTAATTGCTGAAAGAAGCGGTATGGGAAAAACAGGAAAAACGCTGGAAGATCTGGGGATCATGGCACTTTCAAAAAAGCATGGATTTGATGTCGTTATCCTTGATGATCTGAAAAGAAGTGAGTGGATACAAGAAAAACCTGCGAATAGCCACTGGAAAAGAGGCTTCCTTTTTCCAAGATTATTCAGGGACGCCGATTTTATAATCCAGACCTGCTGCCTGAAAACCCACAGATTTGGGGGTCATTTCACCCTGTCCCTTAAAAATAGTGTGGGGATGGTTGCCAAATATGACCCTGAAGATAACTATAATTACATGTCTGAACTCCATTCTTCAAAATACCAGAGACAGATGATAGCTGAAATAAACACAGCTTACGACCCGGATATCATAATAATGGATGGGATTTCAGGATTTTCAAACGGCGGGCCGGATGAAGGAACATTGATCGAACCAGGAATTATGATCGCAAGCAATGACAGGATCGCTCTTGATGCTGTGGGTGTGGCTACCTTGCGTATTTATGGTACGACAGGGGAGGTTGAGAATGGCAGTATTTTTGAGCAGGAACAAATTGCAAGAGCCGTGGAATTGGGTCTTGGAGCATCAGGGCCTGATGAGATCGAGATCGTCGCTATAAATAACGAAGCCCGGAAAATATGCAACAACATCAGCAAAAAACTTTTTACATAAAAAAGACAAGTAAAGATGGAGAGATCGGAATCATTCAAAGTGAGATAAAAGAGGGAACCGAAGTAAACTAAATTATTGTCATTCCTCTTTTTCCCAATACTGACGTTCAATTTTCGATTTATGTCAGGACGGACACCAATTCAACCTGGGCGCCGCTTCCGGTGTCCCTGCGCGCCCGGTTTTCGGGGAGGTCGGACGACACTGCGCATAGTAGGTCAGAAGCATTTTTAAAGAAAGAAAATAGATTCTACCCCGATGGTTGGAGGCAATATTTTTATAGGCAATGTAACCTTAGAGAATTTTTTGATATTCTTATTTATTTTCCTTCTCACTGTGATTGCAGCCAACATATCATACGCTTTAATGAGAAGGTTATTAGATGACAAGATTTCAGTAGGTAGTTCGAAATTAATATCCATAGTCATACAACTTACATTCAAGAGGTAGCCATCAACAGATATGATTTTTGATTTGTATTTATTTCACGGTTCAACATCGAGAGGACAAAAAGAAAGTTTTCAGAAAATTGGACATGGACTCTGAAAAATT
>JBAQLI010000277.1:0-17502 GCA_049301735.1 Candidatus Methanoperedens sp. | reverse complement strand
ATTGTACAAATGCAATATTAATTGTCCGTATTAGGAAGTTTTATTGAATTTATTGATTGTTCTTTATCACAATTGGGATAAATTATACTTGCTTTGGGCAATTGCTTTGAGTTTTGGGACAGCCTGTTAAGATATTTTTTGAGCGACAACCGCAAAATGATCTGAATGATATGGTTCAAGATTCACCAATTCATGTACCTTAAACTTTCCTTCCAGTTTATTCACTTCCAGATCGGCCACATCTCCCGGATCTCTTGTTGAATCAATACTTCTTGCCTTTATCATTAAAACAAGGATACCATCTTTTTTGAGGTACATCCGGGCATTCCTGATAGCGATCATGGCCTGGTCTTTCTGAGCAACATCCTGATAAATAACATCCACTTCAGGAACCATATTTTGATATGATTTCGGATTTGCAGCATCCGCCAATATGGGTACAAGGTTCATCCTTTGAGTACTGACATTAATGAGATCTTTCATTGTCCGTGGTGAAAATTCTACGGCAAAAACAGTCCCATCAGAAACGATATCTGAAACATGGCTCACAGTCGTTCCATTTGCTGCGCCAAGATAAAGAACACTATTATTTTTCCTTAACGATATCGGTGAACCTTTTAATGCAAGGGCTGCAAGCTTGCTTCGAAACGGGTCCCAGATGCGATATTCTTCTTTTTCAATATCGATGAGTTTTTCATCGTAAACTCTTATCCCCGGGACAAGGTTTTTTGTAATTAACCTCTTTGAACCTTCTAAAACAAAAATAAATGAATTATCAAGCCCGGTTCCAATTAATTCGATTTTTTCCATTTATCGCAGTTGTTTTTAAATTTTAAAATTTATCGATCATTAAGTATTCCCAAAAACGTCTGATTATTTTAAACAACGAACAAATACGAACTCATGCGCCGGAGTTCGTTCGTGTTCGTTTCAGTTCGTTGTTTTTATCATATATCAAAATTTAAACTCATAATTCCTTAAGCAATCGCGCAATATCGTCCCCGACATCCGTTGTCGTATTTGAGCCGCCCATATCGTATGTTTTTATTTTATTGTTAACGATATTTTTCTCGATAGCCTGCACGATCTGCGTGGAAGCCTCTTTTTCACCCAGCTGGTCAAGAAGTAGCGCCCCTGCCCAGATGGTTGCGATCGGATTAACCTTGTTCAGTCCCTTGTATTTCGGCGCGCTGCCGTGGATTGGTTCGAACATGCTTGTGCCTTCAGGATTAATGTTCCCGCCGGGAGCTAGTCCAAGACCTCCCTGGATCATTGCGCCAAGATCAGTTATTATGTCACCGAACATATTTGGTGAGACAACTACATCAAAAAACTCAGGATTCTTGACAAACCACATGGTTACAGCATCCACATAATTGAAATCTGTTTTTACCTGCGGATATCCGGAAGCTATTGACGTGAATTCTTCTCGCCAGAAACCATAGATATCAGATAATACATTCGCCTTATCCACTGAAGACAGATGTTTATTCCTGTTCTTTGCAATCTCAAATGCATAACGGATCACCCTGCGTGTGCCTTCTTTACTGATAAGACCAAGCTGATAGCCTATTTCTTCACTATCGGAAGTGATATCAAGGCCGAATTTTACATTATACATATTCCTTATAACTTCAAGTGTTTTCTTGCTGTTTCCTTTTTTAGCACGTCCGCCAATGCCGATATAGAAGTCTTCGGTATTTTCCCGCACTACTACAAAATCAATATCCTTTGCAGTCTTATCTTTCAATGGGGTCCATACTCCTTCAAGAAGTTTAACAGGACGAAGGTTTACATACTCATCAAAATAGAACCTGATATTCAGGAGAATTCCTTTTTCAAGTATTCCAGGCTTTATCCTTTCATCCCCGATTGACCCGAAATAGATTGCCTGGTATTTTGAAAGATCTTTTAGCGTATCTTCGGATATCAGCTCACCTGTTTCAAGATAATGGTCAGCTCCATGCGGATATTCGATCCATTCGATATCAAAGCCGAATTTTTCACCCGCAGTTTCAAGGACTTTTCGTCCTTCTCTTATTATTTCCGGGCCGATACCATCACCGGGGATCACAGGGATTTTGTATTGTGTCATATAATGTCCTCTAATTTCATTTTATTTCATTTTATTTTTTCCCTCTGAATTCCCTGTCAGGTAATTAAATTAACTATAGTTGATAACAAATAAGGAAACATATATGGAAAACCCTTTCGATCAGGAGAATATTACCGGACTTTCGGAAGCAGAAGTAATAAAAAAATTTAAAGAAGATGGATATAATGAGATCTCATCCCAGAAAAAACAGGGCATTTTTACCATATTCATAAACATCCTCAAAGAACCGATGCTGCTTCTGCTAATAGGTGCAGGTATCATTTATCTGCTTCTTGGTGAAGAAAATGATGCAATAATGCTGCTCTTTTTGTTTTTGTGGTTGTAGGAATAACTTTTTACCAGGAAAGAAAATCTGAAAGGGCATTAGAAGCATTAAAGAATCATAAAAAGTCCATGCAAAAGTATTTTATACATCTCTTTCGATTGTAGGCAATATGAAGGCCTATGAGTTTGATTTCCCGGAGGATCGGTACTACATGAAAAATCACGTATGGCTAAAGCCTGAAAATGGGGAAATACTCATAGGAATAACCGAACTTGGCCAATCATTATCCAAAGGAATCGTACACATTGATCTTCCTGAAATAGGAGAATCAATCAAAAAAGGAGACATGCTTGTGGCATATGAAACGATAAAGGCAGTGTCCCAGATATCAGTTCCGTTTGATACGGAAGTCACATCAGTAAATGAAAAGCTCTGGGATGATCCGAATGTTATCAATAGTGACCCTTACAATGAGTGGATCGTGAAAGTAAAAGGGAAATTTGATGATAGCAAGGTAATGAAAGTTGAAGAAGCAACAGGATATTATGCCATGTTGATCGCTAAAGAACGCGAACGATATGCTGATAATTAACTTTATATATAGCAATGTAATAACCTAACAAAAGAGGAAAAATAATGGTTGAAATAGAGGGACATAATCTTCCGGAAGAATTGTATTATACTAAAGATCACACCTGGGCAAGGATTGAAGACAATGGTACTGTTACAGTTGGTCTTGATGCCTACGGAGCAAAAGCAGCAGGAAATATAGAATTTATTGACCTTCCCCTTGATGATGACGAATTTGAGGCAGGAGAAGCATTCGGATCGCTTGAATCAGCAAAATGGGTGGGAGGCTTATTGATGCCTGTTTCCGGTACTGTAATAGAAGTAAATGAAAATATCGAGGATGATCTTGATCTCTTAAAAGGAGACCCATATGGAGAAGGCTGGTTGATTAAATTAAAGCCCAGCAATCTGAAGGATGACCTGAAAAGTCTTGTTCATGGACTTGATGTAAGTCCCTGGCTTAAAAAAGAAATCGAGAACCGGAAGAAAAAATAGATTTCAGCTTTTGATCTCTTTTTTTATTTAAGGTATAAAACCAGATAGACAACAGCCAAGATAATTAACACTGTGAACTACTCCCCGTTAAAGCTGGGGAGCTTCATACAACTTCAACAATTGTTTTTGGGATAAGTATTACAATTAAATTATTCCAGCAAAAAACCATGCTGGACAGCCCTGGAAAATAGCAAGCTACAGCGGCGATATCACCGGGATCGCTATTAATATGTCGGCAGGAGCAACGGATTTTGAGGATTGAGGGATTCATCCGCGGAGATCGAAATTTCCTCATTGTCCGGCTGCTGTGATCTATGCGATACCACAACAATACTTGAAGACAGACCCAATTTTTCCCTTGCATTCCTTATGTGCAAAAGAAGCAGCTTCGATGCTTTTATCGGGTCTTCTTCAATAATGAACCTTGCGCCAAAGAGTTCCTCTGATTTCCGGGTCAGTAAACTAACAACTTCAGGTCCTCCAAGAATTGGCGGCGCTCTCCCAAGGTGAACTGTAATACCCAGCGCTACGGTGCCTGCTCCTATTGCAGCGGCCTTTTCAGCCACCCAATCGGAAGCTGACGCAGCTATAGGCATATCTTTTAATGATATGCCCATCCTCTGTGCAAGTGCAATTGCCAGAATGATAACCCTTGAGTTGTCAACGCAACCCCCGAAATGCCATACAGGAGGAAGCGGCTTCCCAAGACCTGCTATATCACCAAGCGATTTCAATATTCCTTTTAATTTATCGCCTGCAAATTCCATTGTAGCATCAGGGGTAAGAAGTCCTCCTCTTGCACATGCCTGCGCAGCACATCCTGTTGAGAAAACAAGTACGTTCTGCTTTAATAATTCTTTTACAATGACTACCTGGCTGGACTCGGTCATTTCCGGGCTTATGCAGCCTGCCAAAAGGACAATCCCATTTATATCTCCTGACTTTATACTTTCTATTAATGGTTTGAACGGGTCTTGCGGATTTATTGCAGCAAGAACACCAAGAACGTTCTCAACAGAGAAACCTGCCATCAGGTCATGAGGCTTTTCCTGTGGCAGGAAGATCCTATGCCCTCTTTTCGGGAAATTCTCAATCGCTGCATTCAGGATACTTTTTGCAGCATCATCCGCATTTTCTTCATCGAAAGGTATATGTTGCGCACTTTCGAATCTTGCTTCTTTCATAGTTGATATGATCTTTGTATGAAAATGCTTTGCAACATTCTCAATATTGGGATAAATGCACTGGACATCAACGACTACGGCTTCAGCAAGTCCTGTCGCAATTATAAGTTCCTGGTGAATATTACTTCCTGCAATCGGAATGCCATGTCTCATCAATGCATCGTTCCCTGTGCAGCAGCAGCCTACTATATTTATGCCATTGGCACCAAAGGATCTTGCTTTTTCCAGGAGCCAAGGGTCGTCGGAAAATTCAATGATCTTCTCTGAAAGTAGTGGAACATGACCGTGAATCACCACATTCACTTTATCTTTTTCAAGCACATTGAACCCGATCTTTGAAGAAAATATTTTTGGCGTGCCAAAAAGCACATCCTGTAATTCCGCACTTATGATAAGTGATGAAATATCCGCTACTCCCAGCCTTGCTGAATGCAGTATGAACTCGGTGGGATCGGCCATGGTACCCATAGAGGTTTCATGCCCCGAATCAAGCAATTCCCTTCCTGCAGACCCAGGCATTACTCGGAGGTTTGAAAGATTCTCGAAAACGTCAGGAGGATAATATGACCTGGCAAACCTCATGTATTTTTCATCGCCCATTATATCGGATATTGCCAGTTCTGCGACAGCTGTACCCATGGCTTTGATCCCCTGCTCGCTGCAATTGATTTTCCGTGCAATCGATTCTAATTTTATCGGTTCTTTTATCCTGAATGATGTATTGTTCCGGATTGTCTTGAGTAACGTTGATGCCACATGCAGGGCATGAGATGAATGTGCTGCAGTACCTCTTCCTATCATCATGAGAAGATTTCGTGCCACAATGGTATCAGCACTTGCACCGCATATTCCTTTTAAGGAACGACCGGAAATCCTGCATGGCCCAAGCATACATTGCTTGCAGCATATCCCTCTTGAACCAAAATTACATTTTGCTTTTTTGCATTCTCCCGTACTATAATTTCCATTCCTGTCAAAAATGGTTTCTATTCCGAGCACATGTGCGTGTCTGATCATTTCATCGGTTGCATTATCCGCGTTTTTTATTTCTCCATTTTTCATTGTACCACAACACGAAAATGTATTTAATAACTTATATAGGCGCTATAATATTTAAATGCTCAAAATAATTATTATCATGAAATTACTTTTATTGGCCGAAAACATGTTGATTAATTAATTTTAAAAGTTGGACACAGGAAAAATATCTATAATAGATAGGCGAAAATTGGATGCAGGAATTGATAAGAAATGTTTCGAATTATCTTCGTACTGGACATACTTAATGGTATTGTAGTGCACGCAGTGAGAGGCGAACGGGCAAAATACAGGCCTGTCGAAAATAGCCGGATTTGCGATTCATCTGATCCACTTGAAATGATTTCCACGATTGGACCTTCGCAAGTGTATATTGCCGATCTTGATCATATCCAGGACATTGGTGATAATTTTGGGGTGATAGAACAAATATCCCGGAAAACAAACACTATGGTAGATATTGGTGTAAAAAATATGGACGATGTCCGTAAATGTGCAAGGATTACAGATACAGTCATCATTGGCACTGAAACCGCTTCATTAGATACTATAGAAAAAGCAGCCATCCAATTTCCAGGGCGTATCAATGTGAGTATAGATATGAAAAATGGGATTGTATTGACAAAAGATCTGAAAATGGATGTGCGGCCGGAAGAACTTATAAGAAAATTGAATGAATTTGACCTGAAGGATATTATCATGCTGGATTTAGGTAAAGTGGGAACAAGTACCGGGATAAATACGGATTTTTTAAAAGAAATGGCTGGAATATCAACGCACAAAATCCTTGTTGGCGGCGGAGTAAAGGATCTGGATGATATCGTTGTCCTTCAGGAATTGGGCATTGATGGCGCGCTTGTGGCAACTGCGGTGCATAGTGGCAAAATACCGATAGAACTCATTCATTGAAACACACTTTCCTATATCCGCATCCTGCACAAAATTGCACTTTCCATTCTTCCAGAATAGCGGGTACTATAGCAGAGATCATTTTCCAGTCAACGATCTCACCGGGAATGAATCCCAGCAATCCCAGAGCTTCTTTGTCCTGGACCAGTATCATTTCATTTGTATATTCATGGCTCGCGCATTTTTTATCTTTAAGATACGGACATTTTGCGCATACCTCATCCGGTCCTGATACTATTTCCACTTTTTCTTTCTTGAGGACTTCATAGATATTTTTGATAAAATCTTCTGAATAACCTTCACCCCTGAAGAAATTAAGACAAATGAGATGATGACCGCGAAGTTTTGATTTAGGTTCACGATCATCTTCCATTCTCAAATTCTCACCCCTTAAAATAAGGATTGTACTCATTCGTATAAAAATCTGAAGGCTTGTACTGCCCTTCGCTAATCCTTCCATCCTTCACAAGCCAGTCTATCCAGAACTGCACATCATTATCCTGAAGAAGCGCATGTTCTCTCACGCCAAAACCCTTCCAGTATTTTGCCAGGTCAGGATTCCCGCCTTTGTCTTTCATTATTTTGGCAGCAAGTTCCCTGGCTTCTTCAGGATGATCTTTTGCCCAGTCCGCCGCTTTTGTACTTCCTTCCACGAACAGCTTCACAGCCTGGGGATTCTCCTTTATGAATTTCTCGGACATGAACATGCCGCAGTGGGTCTGGTTCCCTATTATATCATAATCAGTAAACAATACCCTGACCCCGCCTCCTGCTTCCATCCTGTCGATCTGGGCTCCCACAGGGGCGACCACATCTACAAGTCCCTGCCTCAGAACTTCCTCATGGCGAGACATTACAAGAAGTTCTACATCATCCTTTGACATATTATTTCTCGAAAGATATTCGCGCGTCACATATTCAGCATGGGCGCCAAGTGTATGGACTGCGATCTTCTTTCCTTTAAGGTCTTTTGCGCTCCTGATTGTGCTGTTCTCAAGCACTATCCACTTGGATAAGTAAGGTGTCCCCTCATACCAGCCCTCAGGTGAGTTACCCATTGGACCAGCAACTGCTTGAATTTGCGCCCCGCGCACTTTTGCATTAATTATCGAGACCCATGCGGAATGCCCCACATCCGTACTTCCGGTAGCTACGGACATAATATCCTCCGGTCCTCCCGTATTTGTACCCAGGCGGCTGATGTTTATTCCCGTAAGATACCCAAGTTCACTTGCAAACTCATACGGTTCGACAACGGCTGACGATGAGAGATAACGTATTGTAACCACATTTTCTTTTGTCAAATTACCTTTTTGCGAGCTTTTTTCATCAGTCAGACAGCCTGCCAGAGCGATCATGGCTATGACAATAACTGCTGCCAGAATCTTTATTTTATTTTTCATTTTAAACACCTGTTTTCATTTTAACAACCTTATATTTCTTCTTTCCATTTGACTACTTTTTTTTCGATCCACACAAGAGAATAATTTGTGATCAGCCCCAGAACTGCAAGCACCACTATCGCAGCATACATTTCAGGTATCATAAAATTAAATTCCCAGTTTTTGATAGAGTATCCCAATCCTGAAGTCGCACCTATCATCTCTGCGGCCACAAGCACAAGCAGGGAATGAGTGGCTGAAAGACGCAAACCAACGAATAATGAGGGAAGCGATGAAGGAAGGACTACTTTCCTGAATATGGACAGGTCATTTGAGCCCATTGAGCGTGCTGATTTGATCAACAGGGGGTCAACAGTTTTTACACCATTTATGGTATTAAGCAGCAACGGCCACTGGGCGCCCCAGAATATCACAGCGATCTTTGAAAATTCACCAATTCCAAAGAACAACAGGAATACCGGGAACAGGGACAATGATGACACCTGGCGCATCGCCTGTACTAACCCGTCCGAGATCTCTTCAAAACCTTTGTACCAGCCCATCAATAATCCGAGGGGGATCATGGTGATCACAGCAAGCGCAAACCCTGTAAAAGCGCGCCGGAGGCTGATGCTTGTGTGAATCCAGAGTTCACCCGATACGATAAGCTTCACCAATGCCTGGAAAACTTCAGATGGGGGCGATAGGAAAGTTTTACTTATTATCCCGCTTGCAGGTAATAATTCCCAGATGATCAAAAAAGTGATCAGGGCAAGACTTTTTTTGAAATATTTAGATGACATGCTCCCCATCCCTTACAAGAATTCCTACATCATGTCTTAACCTCATGAAATCCTGTGTGAGCCTGTGTTCTTCCTGCCGCGGGCGGGAAAGTGGCACATCAATTATCTTTTTTATAACACCGGGTCTTCCTGACATAATTGCTATCCTGTCCGCGAGGAAAACTGCTTCTTCGATATTATGAGTGACAAATAGGACTGTCTTTTTTGTTTTATTCCAGATGCGAAGCACCTCATCCTGCAGGATTTCCCGCGTCTGGGCATCAAGAGCTGCAAACGGTTCATCCATCAATAAAATATCAGGATCATAGGCAAGCGCCCTTGCTATAGCGACACGCTGTTTCATTCCGCCGCTTAGTTCATGGGGATAATGATTTTCAAAACCTGAAAGACCAACAAGGCAGATATAATCCATACATATTTTCTCTATTTCCGATCCCTGCACTCCTTTTTCTTCAAGGCCATAGGCTACGTTTCCCATTACTGTTCGCCATGGGAACAATGCATATCCCTGGAACACGATCCCCCTGTTATGGTCTGGACCTGTGATACGAACACCATCGATATAGATGCTGCCGGATGTTGGTTTTATGAGACCTGCCACGATCTCAAGGAATGTTGATTTCCCGCAGCCGCTTGGACCTACAATTGTGAAGAATTCACCATCCCTGATCTCAAGGTTTATGCCGCCAAGGGCAACAGACATTGCTCTGCCACTTTTATTTGGAAATTCCTTTTTTATATCCTCGGCTTTTACCTTGATCATGCTCTCCCCACAATTATTCCGGGGTCTCACTTCATGTATCTGTTATACATATCTATATAAAAAACTTTTTGTTAATTAAAAACCAATATTCGAAGAGTTCTTTTTCTTTGTCTTCATAATTATCGAATTCATGAAAAGTTACATACTTTATTAAATTATCTGGTAAGTATTTTAAAAGTGTATTTATTGTGAGATTTTTATTGGGACTACAACTTGCCCATTTGGATTTCATTTTCCTGAAAAAGATGTTATTAATTTTGATTTTTAAATCAGAAGAGATATCTTCAACATTAGAACATATTAATTTCTTGAACTCTTCATCGGTTCTTCCCAGATCAAGTCTTTTATTTTGCGCTCCCTCCATTGCCGTCTCAATCTCAGATTTCCGTTTATGTATCCAATCTTTATGCTTTTCAATTATCCCATTGTGATCCTTATAGTTTTTTGGCAGAACCAGTAGAAGTTTCCCTGTTTTGAATTCCAATCTTGGATATTTTATATTTCGATGAACTACTTCGTAATTAATCGTTGAATCACTGATTTGAACCTGGTTTTCCATAGTTCTCCACATTTTCCATTAAATTTTGATATAGAATATCAAGCTCGCTCAGCTTCAACCCATAACTTTTAACATATCTGCGTACAAAACGCCGCACTTCCCTTTCAACAGTTTTTCTTGCTGTTTGTTGAACCGCCCAATTATCAAATATATGATTTCTTAGTAGGTCAGATAACTCCCTGACATCTCTAATAAAATCGTCATCCTCTCCGAAGTTCTTTTCTAAATTCAGCAGCAAAGAATATTCCATATCGGAAAAACCCAATTCCTTTTGTCTTTGAGACAGTTTTTCAATTTTCTTAAATACTTCTATCCCCTCAGAGTAAATTCTTTCAAAGTCCTTGGTTTTTTCTTTCCAGAGTTTTAAAATCCTCTCCACTTTATCTGTCAAGGATTCATAAATCGGATTTTTATGTTTTTCAACTAAAACTAACCTGTTCAATGTGAATACGATGCTTGCAGCCTTTTCTTCTTTGCTTGTAGCCTTTTCTTCCAGGTCCTTGAGATAATTCTCATCAAAACTGATTACAGGCAGATCCTTTCGCAGATTTTCAAGTTCAGTTGTCCTGTGAATATACTTCAAGGTCTTTTCAAAATATTTCTGGACATACATTTCATGCCCAAGCTGACTTTGCAAAACAGTATTCATATAAAATGTGTAAATACCAGAGATCCATTTATAATCCGCGAATCGTTCAACTTTGATTTCATGAGGCCCCAACAGCTCAAATATTTTCCTGAGTTCTCTGTAATCTTCCATGAATCTTTTGCTGTTCTCATCATCTGTCGTGAGAACTTCTATTGCTCTAAGCATTGTTTTCCTGTCATAGTTATCTTTTGGAATATCGCAAAATTGTGTAAGTAAGCCATCAAGAATCTTATTGAAATCATCTCTCAGGCTTTCCATCCCGGAAAGCGCACCTTTGATTTCCTCTTCACTGTATAATTCAAAAGCCCGTTTAAATTCTTTTAATATCCCTATATAGTCCAGTATTACTCCCGCTTCTTTTATTCCTTTATATGGCCTGTTTGTCCTTGCTATTGCCTGGAGGAGGCGGTGTTCTTTTAAAGGCTTATCAAGGTACATTGTCTGGAGAATTGGCGCATCAAAGCCCGTTAATAACATATCTGTGACTATCAAAATCTTTGGAGACTCTTCTTCCTTGAATTTCTCTATGATTTCTTTGCGTATCTCATCCATCTCCTTCTCGCCATATTGCGCCTTTGCCTCACTGATCCTGTTCTGAATGACATGAGTATCACGCTTTTCATTATAGGTCATGATGACCTCAGAGTATTCTTTCGGCAGCCACTTATCCAGCGCATCCTTATAGTAGGCGCAGGATTTCCGGCTGGCTGTAACTACCATAGCTTTGAATGTTCCATCAATGTTTTCTTTAAAATGCTCTGCAATATCCTTGGCAATAAGCTCAATCCTTTTAGGATTTTCAAGGAACATGTTTATGGCATTAAGCCGTTTCTTTACTCCCTCTTCCACTTTGTCCCTTATCTCATCAGACAATTCCTCAAATTCTACTTCCAGGAATGTTTCAAGCATATCTTTTTTCAGGTGAACTTCCTTTTCAAGCCTTGGCTGATAGACAAGTTTTACAGTGAAACCATCGTGTATAGAGTCTGTAATGAAGTACCGGTCAAGATATTTTTCTTCGGGAGGATAACTGAATTCCAGGTAGGTGTCTTTTCCTCTTTTGGAGATTGGAGTTCCAGTGAGAGAAAAGAAGAAGGCTTTTTTCAGGATATTTTTCATTTGTCCTGCCATTGTTCCATATTGGCTCCTGTGCCCTTCGTCAATAAATGCAACCACGTTCTTTCTGGTCAGGATTGTTTCTTTTTGTTTTGAAAGTTCTTCCAGTTCTTTTTGCAATTCACTTAATTCTTCTACCCTGAATTTGTGTATCAAGGTTATCATTATGCCACGTTTGCCTTTCCCATCATCGTGTTTCAGAATCTTTCTTAATTCATGGATAGAACCGATAATCTCAGGTTTCACAATATCAAGCGAGTTAAATTCAGTATAAAGCTGCTCTTCCAGTTCGATCCTGTCCACAATGAAAAAGATAGAAGGATTTTCAAGGTTTTTTAAGTGATAGAGTTTGTGGGCTGCAAAGATCATGGTTAGTGTCTTGCCAGATCCCTGCCAGTGCCATATCAGCCCTTTATTCTTTTCATCCATCCCTTTCAGGTTGGCAGATACCCTCTTCACGATTTTATTGGCTGCCCTGTACTGCATGTATCTTGCGATAACTTTCGTGGCATTCCCCATTTCTACCCTGAAGAACATGAAACTACGGATGATATCCAGTAATACTTCTTTTGAAAGCATCTCAATAGTTGAATCAATTGAGTCTTTTTCTCCTTCCTTCCATTGATTGACTTTGATCTCTTCCTGCCATGGGACAACTGGGAAATACATGGCAGTCTGCTCTGCTGCCACGCCTATCTGGACATATTTATAAAGCTCCGGAACTGTTTTCTCATAGTCCTTTATCTGTTTGTAAGCATCAAACCAGTTCTCAGAGAAGCTTGCAGGGTTTTTGCATTCGATTTCCACAAGAGGAATGCCATTGATATAGAGCATTATGTCGGTTCGGATATCATCCCTTCCGTGATAGATTACCTGCCTGCTCACGATGAATTCGTTATTATCCATTTCATCAAAATCAAATAGCAGGACATACTTAACCACCCGCTCTTTTTCAAACTTTATTGGTACGCCGAACTTGAGATAGTTGAGAATTTGCTTTAATCCCTCATTCCCGGAGCCTTTAAGTTTCAGTTCATTCAGGACATGTTTTAATTCTTCGTCCCCGATTCCCTTATCTTTATTCAGCCTCTTGATTGCCCTGACAAGATTATTGAGGAGCAAAGGCTCGCTAAAGCTTTCCCTCTCAAGCTCGTTAGCAGGCACGAAGCGCCAGCCTTTTTCGATGAGTTTTTCGATAATATAATCCTCTACGAGGGATTTTTCCGAGAATTTTGGCATGAGTCTTATGACTTCTCCTTGCCCATGCAGCATTTCTTGTATTTTTTCCCTGAACCGCAGGGGCATGGGTCATTTCTTCCGATTTTTTTCTTAGATTCAACCTCAGCAGGCTCAATGAATTTTTTGTCAGGCTTGACGTAATGGAGGTTGTGTAGATATTCTATCTCTTTTCTCGAAAAATGGTCAAGAGGTTCTTTTAGATGTCTTTCAAATCTCTTATCTGTTGTATCACTGATGATATATTCTATATCTTCCATGTTTATGATAAATTCCTCTATCCTACCTTCTTTAAAAGCTCGCTTTATATCTGGCAATACAGAAGCGTCGTGAAGCGATGCCAGGTCATCTACTATAATACTTGCAAATTCAATATCTCTTGTTGTATTAAATAATTTTAATATATAGTTTTTTATTTCAATTTTATGAGAAGGGTGCTTCCTTGCCAATACAGCAAGACTTGTTACTGCCATGCCTCTTACAAACGATTCTAAAGTCTCATCTAATGAAAATTCTTTAATCCGTTCTATAGCATCCTCCCCGAAAGAACCAAGAAGACCAGGCACATCTTCTGTAAGCCAGTCACCTAGATCATCTCCACGATACCTTATAGTATCCAGCAAAAGCTCGATTGCTTCTTTGTTTTTTATAAGTGTAAGTATGTGAATTGCATGTACATGAGGCCAGATGCTCGTGCGCCAATGCCTGCCGTTCTGTATAAGTTTTCGAAGGTAGAAAACTGCATCATCCCTTTTTGCTATCTCAAGGGCCAGAGTCTTGTTCACATAGAGCTTGAGTTCTATCATAAGCTCAATCAGTTCTTCTGTTGACATCTCAGGGATTATTACTTTGATTTCATCCCACTCATTTTTGGTCTGGCTTCTTATCAGATCAGCAAAATTTTCATCTTTTTCTAACTTCATTTTCATTCCTCTTTTCCTGATTTTCCAAGTTCATTATACCAATCCCAGAGAACGTCATGATATCCCCACCCCACATCCTCTGTTTTATCAACAAGCGTCTCAAGTCTCGGTCTGAATTTTTCAATAAGTCTTGTATCGCCCCATTCATTCAACAATTTTATTGCATCTATGTAAACATTTTCCAATTTTGTATAAAAGTCCTCATACATATCCCCGCAGTCAAGAGTGATTTCCGTCCCCTGTTCCACATAATATATCATGAGGTCAATCAGGTTTTCCCTGTCAGTTGAGGCTTTTTTGAAATCAGTGACAGCTTTTCTAGCTGCTGTAAAATCGTTTGAATCCAAAGCTTTTGAAATCTTCATTTTATAATATTTAAGCAACTCCGGAAGTTCATCAGGTTTCTGGAGTTCAATTTCAAGCCATTCCATGTTGTATTTTTTAAGTTTGACAAGCTCAATAATAAGCCGGATAAGCTCTTTCTTATCGAACTGTTCAAGATTTTTTTTCAGCTCAGTTGACTTCATTTTTCCTTCTGTGAGCTTTTATCTCAGTACTCTTTCCAGTCTCCGAAATCTCTTTAATCTGAGCTTCAAATACCTGAATATCACCTGTTATGGTCTCCCAGATTATTGGATTGCTTACCCCAAAATATTCATGGATGAGCTTATCTCTCATGCCAGTTATTGCTTTCCAGTTGACTTCAGGATATTTCTCCTTGGTTTCATCTGGTATATTCTTGGATGCTTCTCCTATTATTTCCAGGTTCCTGACAACGGCATCTCTTGTTCTTTTATCTTGAATAAACTCCTTATAGCCCATGCCATGCGTATATTCTTTGATACTGCCTATGGCTTCGAGTATATCCATAAAAAAAAGATTGTAGTCTCTCTTTTTAGGCATAGACAGCCTCCTCAATTATTTGAGGTTTTATTAAAGGCTTTAAAGCATCCGGAGTTACAAGGTCAACCTTTACTCTTAGCTTTTCGCTCAAATAATTCTCAAGATCTATGAACTTAAAGAAACCCACAGGTGCATCAAAGTCAACAAGCATGTCGATATCGCTTTTTTTTGTTTGCTCTCCCCTTGCATAAGAGCCGAATATAGCGATGCTTTTGACTTTGAACTTTTCCTTGAGGTAAGGGAGCTCTTTTTTCATGGTTTTCAGGATTTCTTCCTTGCTTTTCATAGTTTCACCTTTATCATCATACCACATCGACCATGAAATCTTGCAGGACTTTTTTAATAAAAATAAAATGTTTATCTTTTGTCACCAGCTTTAATTTATTGTTAAAAACAACCGCTGCAATCACCGAATCCACAGCAGGTATTGGTTTTCCAGCCTTTAGCAGTTCAGTTGATATTTTTAAAGCCAGATGGTAATCAGATTTGGAAGGAAACATAACTCTAAGATTGAATTCTATCGCTTTTGGGAACTCTATGAGATTCAGTATGGTAGTATAGCCATCGAGCGTTTCCTTTTCCCTGTATGCATCGA
Source organism: Candidatus Methanoperedens sp. (assembly GCA_049301735.1). Classification (GTDB taxonomy): domain Archaea; phylum Halobacteriota; class Methanosarcinia; order Methanosarcinales; family Methanoperedenaceae; genus Methanoperedens. The sequence goes on along the minus strand of JBAQLI010000277.1, from coordinate 1,996 downwards.
TCAATCTGTTTGTATCGAAGAGACTCTTTTCCACTCTGCATCCCTCATCTTTTTGTACTCTTTTTCAGCTTTCTCAAAACTGAGCTCGCTCAGGTTTTTTTTGAAATCATCACCAAGCTCTTCGAGCAAGTCTTTTGTTGATATCTCAGAACCTTTCTCCTCAAGCTTTCCTATATAATCAGTTATTGCTCTTCTTACTACCTCGCTCCATCTTATTTCCTTATGCGTCTTCATTTTAAAATGCACATCATTAGGTATTGATAGTGTTATATTCGTCATATTCTTATATATGTGAAATCACGTATTTAAGTATTTTTCAAAAATTGTTTTTCACCCTCTTCCTCCCCGTCAGCAGTTCATTCATCAGCCCCTTCTTCACCCTCTCCAGCTTCTCCTTCCTCCTGCGCTCAAGCTCCAGCTTCCTGTCAACGACGCTCAGGATTTCGGCGATGCGGCGCTGTTCCGGGAGAGGGGGGAGGGGAATTTCAAGCTTTTTGACCTCTGCTACATTTAAATGATGCGCTGTGGCACCACCACCTTTTCTAAACAATCTAGGACGTACAAGATTTGAATAAAACGAGTAAACTTGAAATTGAGCAAATAGAATAGTAGGAATTGTACGAATCAACATCGTTCGTTGACCAAGGCATAGACGCAATCTTGGAGGTACTAAACAAGCCTCACCAATGGGAGCTTCTCTACTGAATAAAATATCTCCCTCAGATGGAATACATCTTTTGATACGATCGATGTATTCTTCTTCTGTTGTGTAATAGGATTCATGAAGTGAGAATCTTCCATCACGAATATTGAAGTTTCTTACAACCAGAGGACCATTATCAACAAACTTCGGAGTACTATGTGGGCAATCAATAATCTGTTGGCAAACGTCATTAAGCTTCACCACTTCCCACTCCTCCGGCACCCTCCCCACCTCGCTCTCCTTAAACCTCTCATGCCCTATCCCTCCCGTCAGCAGCCTCTGCATCAGCCCCTTCTTCAGGCGCTCCGTGCTCTCGATTGCGCCGCCCACCTTCTGGATGGCGCTGTCCACCGTGCCCAGGACTTCGGCGATGCGGCGCTGTTCGGGGAGAGGGGGGAGGGGGATTTGAAATCTTTTTAAATCATGTAAAATTATTCTTTTAAGACCGGTTCCCCTCTTGCTACCCTCTATTTGTTTGAACACTAAAGGAGATTTAAGAACACAGGCACAATAATCTGGATATAGACTTTCTTTGGGACTAATTATTGCTATCGATGATAGTAGAACAATATCATCGTTCTGTTTAAAAGCAAATGAGAGGCCAACCGTACCATCTTTTGAAAAAAGGACATCTCCTATTTTGGGTTTACACCCATTTTTAACCAACATTTCATAATCCTCTTTTGAAATCTTCTTACACGAATCTATGTCAATTTGGTTTTCGGTCATATTGGCAACAGTTCCAATTCGATAATTACCATTTTTTGTCTCCTTTGGAGAAAAGTGAGACCCATCTGTGATATTTAGACTTGCATCACCTAATCTCACAACCCTCCACCCCTGCGGCATCTCTCCGATTTCTGTCATCCCTCCACCCTCCATAGTCATCCCCCCGCGCGGCTCGACCGCGAATGGAAGGCAAGCGCAGGCGGCGTGCACTCATGCGTCGGAGCATGAAAATATCTTAAAACGGAAAATAACACCGAACTCGTACGAACTCCATATGAACTCACGCGCCCGGAGTTCGTTTCAGTTCGTCGGAGTTCGGTGTTTAAATAGTATCTGATTTTAGTTACACAAGATATCAAAGATTCCTGATGCATTATTTTGCGCTCTTTGCGGTGAGTTGTTTTGTCAAAATCCTTTGCGGTGAATATAATCAATCTACCACAGAGTCAGCTATGAACTGCGGTTCATAAATGAACATGAAAAAATTAATATTGGTTGCCCTGTTTTATTAATATATCTGGTATAAGCAGAGCAGACCAATGTGTCCTTGAGTATTAAACTCGT
>JBAQLI010000276.1:0-6455 GCA_049301735.1 Candidatus Methanoperedens sp. | reverse complement strand
ACCTGGAGTCGGCGCCCTTCACTAACATCTATGCTGATGTCATTTCTTCAGCTTCAGTAGCATGTGACCTGCCAATAATTTTAACTGCGCCTCTTTTTTCTTTTTCGACAAGTTTTCCAAGGCGTTCTGAAACAATAAATCGCTCAAGCATTAAGATGATCTTTGCTTTTGGATTATCATGGTTGAGCTGGTAAAGCTGCGTATTCCCGACCTTTTTTACTTTTTTAATAATATCTTCTTGTAATAATTTATTTATATGAGCATAAACCGTTGCCTTTGTTATACCGGTCATTCGTGAGATATCAGGGCCTGATAGGGTTTCATCATGATTTTCTGCAAATGTTTCAACTATTTTGACCTGAGGGCAATCTCCAAAAAGTTCTGATAACACATACATGGCATATCTCCAGTTTAATATTTAGTTTTTAAGTTTAGTAATTATACTACTTGACTCTTTTGCGCTGGATTTATAAAGTTCTTTACCTTTTTGAGCTTCAAATGAATTACATGGATCTTACTAATGATGAACGCAAAGTCCTTGAGTTACTTGGTAAGCTGCATGTATCGCAGAATAAGAACATCAATGAAGCAACCATATGCAAAAAGTTGCCCTCTAAATATCATGGCAATCTGCATGAAACTATTAAAAACCTGCATAAAAAGGACTTTTAAGATATTATCGCTCTCAAAATTATTGTTTGACCGATGAATGCAAAAAGATTGCCGAGAGTTTGGCAGTCGAGCTGTTTAAGAAAACATATGGAGACCTCAGAATTCTGTTAATAATATAGACTTCACGGTTCCAGCCACCCTGAAACTTCAGCGCTCTTCTCAAGCGCCTCAGAGACTACGCCCACGCCGAAAAATCACTTCTCAATGATCGTCTCCTCTATCTTTATCCCGAAATGCCTGGCTGTTGCCTCAAAATACACCACCACCTCATCGCCTTCCTTAAGCGCGGTCACAGGAATGGGCTTACCATCGCTTCCTACAAGCTTTATGGTCTCTGCGTTCTGAAGCAGTGTCTTTATCCTTGTCCCTTCAACCTCTGCTTCCACAAGCATCAGGGGACGGCGCTCTATCTTGACCCTTCCCACGACGGCAGGACGGGTTTCACCCTCAGAATCCACTATCAGGACCTCATCTCCCGATGCAAGCTCCGAGAGGTAGCGAGTCTTTTCTCCAACCCTGATATAGGCATGCACAGCTCCTGCATTAACCCTGAACGGGCGCGCTGCTACATACGGGCTTTCCTCGGATTCCGAATGCACAAGGAACAATCCGTTGCTTTGCGAACCAATGAGCATTCCTTCACCAAGTACCATCAGGGAGGCAGTATCCACGCATACCCTGTCGCCCATTCCGACGGGTTTCACTTTTGTCACAGTGGCCTTAACCAGAGGGATATTTTCCATTCCCGACCTGTCCCTGACCGCTGTAACTTTCTTTATCTCGGAAAGATTATCAGTATCAAGAAGCACTCCGTCTGAACCGTGCTCAAGCGTTTCAAGGGCAAGTTTTGCTTCTTCTGAATTCTGGACGCCTGCTATTATCTCAACATCAAGTTTCTGCAAACCTGCGATCAGGTTTTCAAGAGGGATGACCTTCCAGTCCGTTCCAATCACAACCAGATAATCGCATGATTTCCCAAGTTCAACCGCGAATTGCTCATATTTCTTGTTCTTGATAACTACATAGCCTGCAACGGTTTTGCCCTCCCTTGTCAAATGCTGAGCTTCTGCAATAACCTCAGAGTTTGCAAAATCTGCGGGGAGTTTGGTTGTTCCATCACCTTCGCTCTCTTTACCAACTACCACTATGTCGGCGTCTTCAGATGGCGCAGCGATCTTGATATTTCCCAGTTCCCGGACTTTTAGAATATCCTCTGCATTCAAAAATACAGTGTCAACCCCGGATTCAAGACCAGTGGTGACACGAGGCTTATTTTCTTCCCAGGTACTTCCGTCTGCTTTTATCCACACCGATTTGGCTTTTTTCACCGCAAAGCCTCCATGGCATCTTCCACGCTCAGGCCTTTATGAACAACAAGTGTCAGTGCACGGGTCATGGCAGTTGGATTGTTATGCTGGAATACATTTCGGCCTATCGCAACGCCGCGCCCGCCTGCATCAATTGCTCCGCGAACCATTTCGAGAAACTCTTCATCAGTATTGGTCTTTGGGCCTCCTGCCATAACGACCGGCGCAGGACAACCTTCTACTACAGCCCTGAAGGAATCAATATCGCCTGTATAATTTGTTTTTATGATATCTGCGCCCAATTCAGCGCCTGCTCTTGCCACATGGGCAACAAGTTCAGGGTCATTTGAGTTCTTTATACCCTTTCCGCGCGGGTACATCATCGCGATCAGGGGCATCCCCCAGGCATCGCACTGCTCTGCGACCGAGCCAAGTTTTTGCAGCTGGTCGGCTTCTGTTTCCGAACCAATGTTAATATGAACACTTACCGCATCTGCTCCCATTTTAATTGCTTCTTTTACTGTGCACACCTGAACCTTATCATTGGGATCAGGCCCAAGAGATGTAGATGCGCTCATGTGTATAATTAGACCAATATCCCGCCCGTAGCCGCGGTGGCCGTGTTTTGCCATCCCTTTTTGTAAAAGGACAGCGTTTGCGCCTCCGTCTGCAACTTTGTTCACCATTTCTGCAAGATTTACGATTCCGGTTATCGGCCCCATGGAAATCCCGTGGTCCATCGGAATTATTACCATATTCCTGCTTTCCCTGTCCATGATCCGTTCAAGTCTTATTTTCTTACCAATTTCTGACATTATGATCACCTTTGTATAAATTTTATGTTAGTATGTGACACACTGACATGGTAGTGACGATATATATAATTAACGATGTGTGGCTCTGCCTCACTCCCCAACTTTTCTCACAACTACCGCTCCATCCCTCATCCTGATGAGTCTTTCCTTCACTATCCCGTATTTATGATAGCTCATAGCTTCGACATGACCAATGCCCAGGTTTTTCATTATCATGTTAGCATCTTCCTGCGCTATGTCAAGTTCTTCTACAGGAGGCGAAACATTGATTTTTTTCTTTGATAAGATCACCCCATCCTTTATATTGGCGCCAGCGAATCCTTTTGCATCATTTAAAATGAGGGTACCCTTCTTCATATATGCCCCGGCAAATTCACCTGCTGTTCCCTCAACAATTATGAGTCCACCATCAAGATGCGCGCCAGTATTCATGCCTGCATCTCCTGTGACCTGAATCTTGCCTTTTTGCATCAAAAGCCCTGTTCCATTGTAGACATCACCCTCAACTGTGACTACAGCCTCGCAATTGCATCTTGACGCTATTGTCCCTCGCAGGATTTCGTCGTCGAGGAGCAAATGTTTTTTTCTCTCATCATAATTGTTCTTAATAAGAACATCTTTCCCTGTTCCGTTGCACAGGATATCTGTAATAGACCGAAACTTCCTAAAATCCGCTTCATCAGATACCACTTCTATCACATTTCCATGTGGTTTCTCTACATTTCCTTTAACATATATGGTTCCTGAAACCATACCCATCCCCATTTCTGATGAGACATCTCCATTGATGTATAGTTTTCCTGTATTTTCAATAGCTCCTGTCCCTCCGAAATGCCTGAGGTTCACTCCCATACTGTAACCCAGGCCTTTGCCTGCATTACCTGAAATATACACCTCCTTTCCCTTCTTCAACTCATTTACAAGATCAGAATAAGTGTAATTCGTACCAGCCTGGGAAGGGATGATCGTTCCCGGACGGATCTTATTGTTCTGCCATGTGAAATTGTATGTGTAATCGCACAGGTTATCGATGCGGTCTTTTAAAGTCAAAAACATATATTTCAATAATTATACCAGTTTCTTTGGATCTAAAACGCCTGTTAGCACTGCTGTAACTTTGACGGTCCCTTCAAGGGATTCATCAATTTTTGCGCCCCACACGATTCGGCCTGTATTTGGCGCCTTCTGGAGAATGATCTCACCTGCTTGCGTTACTTCACCCAGTGTCATGTCTTCGCCGCCTGTAATATGAATAAGCACACCATATGTCCCTGAAATATCAGATACATCAAGAAGCGGTGATGCAAGAGCCAGTTCAACTGCTTTCTGTATGCGGTTCTCCCCTTGCGCTTCGCCTATTCCGACAGCTGATATTCCTCCACGCTCAACTATGCTTCGTAGGTCTGAATAATCAAGGTTCACAAGACTTGCATGGGTAATTGTTTCAGAAATATTTTTTATGAAAGCGCCAACGAACTCGTTCGCTACGGCAAAACCCTCTCGCAAAGGCAGGGCCCCGGCAATATCCCTCAACCTTGAATTGTCTATCACGACCAGGGAATCGCAATTGTCGGCAAGGGATTTTATTCCGATGATAGCTTTCTTTCGCCTTGAAAGTTCATAACTGAACGGCATCATAACGCAGCCTATTGTCAATATTCCTGCTTCCTGTGTTGCCTCAGCGACTATTGAAGCAGCGCCTGTGCCGGTACCTCCACCCATTCCTGCTATAATGAATATCAGGGTTGAACCAGCAAGTTCCTTTTTTATCTCCTTTATGCTCTTTCTTGCCGCTTCTGTGCCTCTTTCTGCATAACCGCCGCACCCCTTTCCCTCATAAGCCTCTTCTCCCATCAGGACCTTCATATCGGCTTTCACTTCAAATAAATGAGGAGCATCAGTATCCGCTGCGATAATTTTGATTCCTGCTATCTCTTTTTGGGCTATCCATGAGACTATGTTGCAGCCCGCTCCTCCAAGACCAATGATCGCTACTGTGGGTTTTGCTGCTTTTGCCAGCTCTGATATTCTTGAATCGAGTGTCATGAAAATCCTCCTCTGGAAATGTTATCCTTGTACCTCAACTATTAACCTTTTTATCTCTGTATTAAGATATATACTTAACCAATGGATAAAGGGGGGAAAGGAAAACTTCTATTCTTTTATTCGTTCCAGCGAATCAATAACGTTGTTGTAATTTTTATCTGATTGTAGAGCATGAGCATGAATAAGTATATATACTATTATAATAAATTGTTAATTGAGATAGGGGAGTTAAAGTAGAATTTTTTAAAATAATATGCCACGTTTTAACCCCCTCCTCTTTTTTGTTCGATAATCTAAATTAGGTTTTACCATCAACGCAAAGTTTAACTTTACAAATATTGTTTCCAGATATGCAGGATAGATTCTTTTTGCACTTTCCAGTCATTTTGGCGCAAAGGTAATATATAATATATAGTAAAGAAAGGGAAAAATGCAAAGAGTAACAAATGAATCTGATCATCCTTTCGGACACCCACATAAAACAGGGACAATCACTCCTTTCGCATCTCCCTGAAGAACTTATTTCAATGATCAAAAGCTGCGACCTTATCATCCACGCAGGGGATTTTGAAACACTTGGTTGCTATAATGAGCTTAATTCTCTGGGAAAACTCGTTGCGGTTCATGGTGATACCGACAGTCCCGAACTTATGAAGCTCCTGCCTGAGCGCAAGGTGATCAAGGTCGAGGGAATAAATATTGGAGTCATCCACAAAGGGCAGCTTACGTCAGGAAATACAGACGGCCTTCGCTACCTTGCAAAAGAAATGGGTGTGGATGTATTAATTTTCGGGCACTTCCATCACCCTATAGCCCATAAAAGCGAGGTGCTATTGCTTTCACCAGGAAGCGCAACAGTACCAGGAATAGCAGAGCCAAGCGCTATTGGGCTTGAAATAAAAAATGAATCAGTAACAGGAAAAATCATCCGCTGTAAAGACAACTTATGTACTTATTTTGAATTCCAATGTTCCGTTTGAATTCACTCACATAATTATGCGCAAGCCTGGTCGGTTCGGGAAGCCTGTGGCTGCGAATGCAGGCTTTAACAATAGAAAGAGAACTTTCAAGTGAAACCCGATGTCCTGGCGCTACTACTATCGGTCTGCTTCTCTTTTGCGATTTTAGCAGCCACCCGACATCGCGCCCCTCGTAGATAAGAGGGGTCGCTTCACCGACGCATGAGGGTTCTTCCCCCGAGCCGCATAAGATTTTTTTGGTAATCCCGATTGTCGGCACATCCAGCGCCACACCGATATGTGTAGCAATTCCGGCACTGCGTGGATGATTGATGCCTGCGCCATCAACCATAAGGATATCCGGTTTTGTTTTGAGTTTCTTAAAAGCGCTCATGATGGAAGAGCCTTCACGGAAACTCAGGAAAGTGGGAATGTATGGATAATTCACAGCCTGGATCGAAAAGACGCATTCTATCAATTCAAAGGAAACATAGTCCAGAACAACAATGCATGAAATTATTCTCTCATCGTATCCTCTCCAAAATGATTGGAGATGGATAGTTAGCACTTGCATTTCAATAAATCTGCTAGTAAATTTTATTCGCTGGATCAATAAATATAACTGATTCATCACTAAAAATTTAATTGAATTTCAT
>JBAQLI010000275.1:0-22293 GCA_049301735.1 Candidatus Methanoperedens sp. | reverse complement strand
ATCCTGATCGGGATGTGCAGTTTCAGCATATTAACACGCAATGCGAACTGTTTGAGAAGGCGGGCAATCCCATCATCTCGGTAGACTGTAAAAAGAAAGAACAGATTGGAAATTTTAAGAACAATGGGAAGGAGTGGACAAGGCAAGGCAAAGAGAACGAGATACAGGTAAACGCCTATGATTTCCGCTCTCTTGCAGAGGGATTAGCAATACCATATGGGATATATGACAGATTAAAAAAGCAAGGGTTTGTGAATGTTGGGATAGATCATGATACAGCGGCATTTGCAGTAGAGAGTATCAGGCGATGATGGTGGAAGGAGTATGGAAACATCCAATATCCGCATGCGACAGGGATACTCATTACCGCAGATGGTGGCGGATCAAATGGGGTGAGAAACAAACTGTTTAAACGAGAACTCCAGCGCTTGGTTAATGAAATCTGCCTACCAATAACTCTTGCTCATTATCCTCCAGCAACCAGTAAATGGAATGTCATTGAGCATCAGTTATTTTCGTTTATCTCTATTAACTGGCGAGCAAAACCATTAACCTCACTAGCGGTTATTCTAGAGCTCATATCTCACACAACCACAGCATCAAGGCTTACGGTTTCAGCTATGGCAGATAGCAATCGCTACGAAACAGGAATAAAAGTTACAGACGAAGAAATGGAAAACCTCAATATTATCCGAAATGAATTTCACGGCGAGTGGAATTACACAATGAACCCAAAAAGTGCTCCCCTATAGATAGTTATTTATGAATGTCCCCTTAGCCCTTCTCTTCCTATCTCATCTCGCAAGAATTTGTATAGCAATTCTTTTATCATGATTCCCACTTCCATAGGATAATTATGGATTCAATAGGACAAATAATTTAGCTATCTACTTAATAAATCTTAGAGCAGAATGGATAAGGGAATGAAGAAATATCTTACCGATACGAACATTCTTATTTTTTAGCCGATGCGATACCTCAGAATAAACTTGAAACAATAGATACAATTCTCAAGACATCATTTTATTGATTTTGCAAAAATAATTTTCTTGAATGAAAAAATAGCCGAACAAGCAATAGATATTAGAAGAAAATATAATATAGATTTACCTGATGCTCTAATAGCTGCAACAGCAACTGTATAATTCTGTGAGGTTCAGAATTTAAAGGTATGTTATCAATAATCATTCGTGGGATAAGATTGCAGAGTGTGGAATGTGAATATTTAAGGATATGAACTCAAACTCAAATATTTCAGGTCACATTCACCCATAGATGCAAATCCCGATATGGTGCTGTTAAATTATTCTCTTTATATAGCAAAAAATCAAGTTTCAGGTTATTGCCTTTTATTTCTGGTGTAAAATATGTTCTTTCTTCCCATGTAGAATTATGCTTCAATTGTACATTTTTTCTACTTAAAGTATTATTTTCAAGTGAGATCAAAAGAGTATAATTCACAGGACTATATTCATGATTCACTATGCCAACTATCAGACTACTGTTATTTCCTGATTCAATGGTAGTGGGATAATTGTCAGCTTTTCCTTCATTTCCAAGAATATAAAATTCAGTAAATTTTTCTCCCTGTATGGGGGAAACGATCACATATACCAATACAATTACCGAAAAAATAATTGAAAGAACAAGTATTACCGAGAGAATTTTATCCAGCTTTGTATCTCCATTAAACATCTCTTTAGCCCTGGGATAAATACTCTTGAAGTTTAATCCGTAAACTTCGTCCTCAGGTAATCTCGACCGTCTGTAATAAGCGATCAAGCACATTATCAGGGTAAAAACAGAGATACTGATAAGAACAGGAAATAGTCGTATTCCGAAAGGAGTAAAATTCAATACCAGACCTATTAGCGGCACTATGGCAATACTCAGGCCAAAACTTAAAGCGATCCTTTCTATGCCGTCAAGATCCTTCTTTCTTGGAAAAAGAGCAGCGATCAGGGCGTAACCCGGAAGAAACAAGACCACCGGAATTCCAAGTATTGTTCTGATAGGGGTCGTATTCAGAGGGGGAAGCAGCACGAACAAAACTGTCATGATTAGCAAAAATACAACTATCTTAAGATCACTGAACCTTGTCATGTCCATTAGTAGAGCTTTAAACCATTATTATCTTTCCCCAAATTCCTGAGGGGTTATAAATACAACTTCTAATTTCTTTTTTCTTGCAATTTCTATAATATTGTTTAGATTTCGCTCAAAATTATTCAAAGAAAATAGCCTGTCTTTTTCTCCGATATCACAGGGATGGAAATATGTGTTTAATAAAGATTCCTGATTCCAAATGATATTATTAAAAATATTTCTAAAAAATATCGGATGTTTTGCGATATTTGCAGCCATATTTCTTTTACTTATAAAGATCCGCCAAAAAAATGGCACTGTGTAATTTGTTATTGGAATTTCCATGATGTTATGATTGTTAGAAGGATTATCGTCCCTGATCCTGTAATCCTTTTTTGAGGGGAAATAAGGGTCTGCTGATGTATTCTTCCAATCATAAATATTACAGGTATTCACGCTGTTCATAAGGCCGGGAATGGCTGACAGATCATATTTGATGCCAAAGGAATCTACTAAATTCATTGTATAATTGTTATGGAAGCACCAGCCCATTTTTACACTATTTATTCTAAAAAGTTTTGAAATTTCATGATAACCATTTTCAAGGCATGAGGATATCCAATCATTATCGTTGATTTCTTGATACCATATATTTTTTAGTTCATCATATCTCCATAGATGAGGATGCCATCCAATTTCATCACCTGATTTTTTTTGCTCATTCCATAATGATAGATATTCTCTGACAGGATAGCACCAGTCATTCCATTGTATATTGATCTGCTGATCCGACCTCAGGAACCAGGTAATTTTAGGAGAAAGTCCCTGTTTATCTTCAAATATTCCTATTTTTTCTTTTAATCTGACAATAGACTGGATAGTCTCGTCCCATACATTTTCTTTAATAAATGCGTTCGGTTCATTTATCTCAATTACAGGATCGGTATCGCATCCAATTACTACAAATAACTTTTTTGTCATACTATTTATTATTTATAGAATTTAAGAGCAAGTTCCGTAATTATATTTTTAAGATATACGATCGGAATTCTATAAGTATATAGTTCCCTGTATTCTCCACCGAAGCTTTTTTTGAACTCGGTTGGTCCATGGTTTTTATTTATGATCGCGCCTCCCATATCATAGTAAGCGTATCCCTGATCTTTTCCCCATTTTATAATTTCCCATTCCAGAAGATTATTCGGACGATATCTGCCAGCATTTGAATCCATAGCGGATAACCAGCTGAGAATCCCTTTATTAAGTAACAGAAACATCCCGGATAATATTTTATCCTCACATTTTGCCAAAATTAAACGAGATATATCAGAATTGTTGAATAAATCATGTACCAGGCCATATTTTTGTGCCTGAAATTCTTTAGTTCTTGCGGCAACTTCGTATAATTTCCACCATGCATTAAAATCATTTTCATTTTTTGCTTTCTCAATAAATACACCATTTTGGTTCGCTTGATTAATTTTTTGCCTGACATTTCGATGAAAATTTTTCCATATAGCTTCATAATTTTTAATATTATTATAATTTATTATATATGTGCCATCTGATTTTATCATATATTTTTCAATTGCATCATCTTTATATGGTGTTACTATTTCCAAAAAGGCCACATTCTTTTGCGCAGATATCTTTTTTGTTTTTTGGATAATAGATAAAATAACTTCTAAATCGGGTGAATGAATTTTCATGAATGTATATCCAAAAACAGGAAGTTTGTGTAGATAAGCAATTGTGGTATCAATTTTGAAAAATTCAAAGTTCTTATTTTTGCAATATGATTCCATAAAGATCTCATTTTGCATTATATCATAGCCATTCCATTTTATTGCTTTTTTATCATTCATATTTTTTATCATCCGGAATATAAATCCATTAAATTTTCTATCCTTATATAGATTGATCACAATTTGCATGATGACAACTAAATAAACAGATAGCCTGTATCTTTAAGGCAACTTCTACCATACTTCAGCTAAGTATGATGAATAATTTTATCAAGAAGTACTTGGGGAATCCCCTCTTGAAAAATTCTTTTTTCCTTCTCATTGGCAGTTACTTTAATGTAGCATCTGGTTTTTTTTTCTGGATTATCGCAGCAAGATTTTACTCTATTGAAGACGTGGGCGTGGCAACAGCACTTATGTCTTCATTGGGACTCATAATGCTTTTTTCAAATTTTGGTTTTGATCACTCTATTATTCGCTATCTTCCTATTAATGATAAAGACAAGGTTTTCAACTCATGTTTGATCATAACTGTGATTTCCACTATTATTGTAGGATTTATTTATATATCAAGTATAAATTATTTTTCATCAAGTCTATCTTTTATACAAGATTTTAAATTTATGATGATTTTTCTGTTATTTGCAGTTATGAGCTCAATAACTTCAATAATGGGAAACGCTTTTGTAGCTATGAGAAGCGGAGGTCTTTTTTTCTTTCAAAATGTTTTGCAGGGTGTAAGAGTGCTCCTTTTAATTCCACTTGTCTTTTTTGGAAGTTTTGGTATTTTTGGATCTGTAGGCATATCATATTTGATTGCCACTTTGTTTTCATTTTTAATCATAAAAAAGCATATAGGGTTAAATTTCAAGATAGATAAAGCATTTATCAAAGAATCTTTATCATATTCATCAGGCAATTACGTATCACATGTTCTAATGGTATCTCCCACATTAATATTGCCAATATTGATCTTAAATTTATCTGGCGAGATCGAAACCGCCAAATATTATATCGCATATGCTATCGGGAATCTTGTTTTAATTATCCCGGATTCGTTGGGTACGTCACTGTTCGTGGAAGGAAGCCACGGCGAAAGTCTTAAGAAAAACATAAAAAAGTCACTAATAGCAGTTTATTCTTTCCTTATTCCCTCTGTAATATTTCTTTATTTTTTTGGAGATATTCTTCTTGGTTTTTTCGGAAAGAATTACATAGAAGCTTTTGAGCTTTTGAGATATTTTGCACTATCAAGCTTTTTCGTTGTTGCATATTCATTATTTGTTCCTATCCAGAAAGTAAGGATGAAAATTGAAAGCATTGTGAAACTGAATTTGTTAAGGTTCCTGCTCCTGCTAGGATTAAGTTATGCTTTTATTTCAATATTTGGAATCGTGGGGGCAGGATATGCCTGGATGTTAACACACATATTTTTGGGGATATTGATTTATCTATTGGTAAAAAAGAATGAGTGGATTTAAGATAAATACATTTCTATATTTCCAGAATAATATATTTTGTTTATTCCCGGATTACTATTGATTTTATCTTCAGAAAATTTCCATGTTTTGATGATTTTCCAATTCTGAAGACTCATTCTACTTAAATCATAATTTACAATGAAATATTTACTTTCTGAATTATTTGATTTTTGAAGTAGAAATGCCACATCATCTATAGATAAAACTTTCATATGCTCACGTATATTGGTATAATTAATATCTTCTACCTGTTTTTCATGATGCATAATGAAGAAATTTTTTGTTAACTCATCAGATACTGCTATTGATGACCTGACAGTTTTTTCTAAATACCAGTATGTAGAATATTCAATATATTCATACTTATTCTCATCCATATCAATTAAGTTATTGCTATAATTTTCATAATAATAAACCGGCACCACGACCATTAATAGCAAAAAAACAAAAATTGCCCATTTTTTTAATTTATTTGAGAATCTATATAACCAGATAGTGCAAATTATCCCGGGAAGATAAATCTGGGTAATTGCAAATTGACCTAAAAAAAACCTTATTGAAGCATATGAAATTGCAACAAGAATAATTGAACATACGATAGTATCATAAAAACTAATAGGATTCTTTGTTCTTAATTTTCTGAACGTTATTATTGAAAAAGCTAATATTGAAATTAATAATGCCGAATATTTTATTAAACTAATTATAGAGATAATTCCGGGATAACTTATATATAATTCACTTAAAGGAGTTTGTACGCTTTCGGTAGAAACGTATGATAACAAAAATTTATCAATAGCAGTTACATCCCGTAATTGTTGATTCGTAATTGTTGGAATAAAAACTTCATATACGAACTTTAATAATCCAAAATTAAATACTATCAGTATAATTAATATATTTAGATAATTTCTCTTGATATCTTCTTTTCTGACATTTGATATTAACTTCAAAAGAAAAAGTAACAATGATATGATGACCAAAAATAACAAAGATATGGCAAATATATCATAGGAAATGATAGCCAATGACATACCAAGGAGTATTAAAAGAATTCGAAATTCCCACTCTTCTTCATTTTTTCTCTCTGCGACTTTGAAAACAATAAAAAGCATCGTGTAAAATATGATCCATCCTAAAGAATGGGGCCAAAAAAAAACTTTATCAGTACCATTTGTGCTTGAGATGAGTTCTATTAAAGTAATTGAACTTGACAGTAAATAACTCCCTGATATTTTATATATAAAAACATAAAAAACAATTAGATACGGGACAAATTGAATCGGTAAAAAAACAAATTCTTTTGTAGGAATTCCAGTAAGAATGTTTATTATAGCACCAGTTATATAAAACCCTGGTGCGATTTGTTCGGCTTCTTGAGAAAATAGATGTCCATGTTGAACGGTCTCAGACATTACCAGCATATGTTTTGGTGCAAAACCATCTAATGTGCCATTAAAAATTATCAATGGCACAATAAAAGCCATAGATAGGATTATTAAACTTATTTTGTTTTCGTATCTCATTTTTCATTAAAATCTCTTTTAGCAATCTCATAAACTTTAAGGATGTCACTGGCAATATTCTGCCATCTAAAGTTTTCTGCATAACTCCTGATTTTTTCTTCATTCCATACTCTATCCAGAGCAGTTGATATGTTTTCAGATAAATATCTTGAATTCGCTGGCTCACACAATAAACCATATTCTTCAGATGTAATTATTTCGGGAATCCCCCCAACCCGTGTTCCAATAAAAGGCTTTCCGCAAGCCAGACATTCTGGCAATACTGTGGGATTGCCTTCTTTCAAACTCGGTAAAATAAATATGTCGCAGGCATTCATCCAGATTGGAATTTCTTCATGCGTTTTTCCACCGACCAGTTTCATTTCATTTTCCAATCCCATTATACGAATTTGTTTTTCCAGGTTATTTCTTAATTTTCCAGTTCCTATTATAATACACAGAACGTCTTTTCTATGCTTTTTAACCTCATTAATGGCTTCAATAAGATACTTATGTCCTTTTATTTCATCATACATATTCCCAACATTCAATAAAATTTTTTTATTGTTAATTGGTAAATTTAATTTTTCCTTACACTGGAGTCCATCAAGCGCCATAAATTTATTGTGATCAAATCCATTAGGTATATAATGCACTTTATTTAAAGAAATACCAACACTGTCAAAAAATTTAATATCACCTTTTCGTATTCGGATAATAGCATCACATGATTTCCAGGATTTAATGAATATTGGATCTTTATTTTCAATCGCGTTTTTAAAAGTAACTGAAGTATGTTCCGTAATTGTTACAGGAACATTAAATTTTTTCTTTAATTCAATTGAGACTGCCCCGGATGGCCAGGTATAGTGAGCATGGATCAAATCAAATTTCAATCCTTCTTTTTGGATTTTTTTTATTATCGCTCTTTTCTCCAGATATATCCAATTCTTTCGTCCATAAGAATAGAATACAGGAAAATTCAAATATTTTAAAAAATAAACATGAATATTTTCGAATATATAATCTTCTTGCTTTATTTTCCTGATATATTCAATTCCATAAGGAACAGGAGAAATCACATAGATGTTGTCAAAAAAAAATCTTAAATTCTTTACTTGTTCTTTAATGAAAATGCCACCAATATAGAGGTTCTCCCTGTCTGGAAAATTATTGCATATTACAAGTAAATTCTTTGTCATTCTTGTATCTCATTTATTACATATTTATATTTACCAGCCTTTGTCTTATCTATTTTATCAACAAACTTAAATTCCACATTCCATCCTTCACTTTTCAATCTTACTTCCTGTAATATCTTATTTAACTGCTTTTCATCAAAGTATTCATCTGTAACTATCTTAATAATGATCTTATCTAATTTTTCCTGGATGATCTGATATTCTTTTATTCCCTGGCAAAATTTCCAGAATATATATATAAAGAACCATCCATTGACATTCTTTCCTTCCGGGGTCAGCAGGAAATCTACGCTCCTTCCAATTACTTCTTTTAATAACTTATACCCTCGACCGCAACTGCAAATATCATCAGTAAGATTTCCCAGATCATTTGTATCATATCTTATAAAAGGCATCGAATAATTATAAAGACTGGTTGCCAATATTTTCCCTTCACCAGTCTCTAACTGATTTCCTTCCGGATCTGCAATTTCCATAATTCCTCTCTCAGTATCAATATGCAATCCGGCATGTTCCTGGCATTCATAAGCACTAATGCCGCCATCATTTAATCCATAAGTATCTAATACCTCACAATGAAATATTTTTCCTATCTGTTCCTTCATGTGGGGATACAGCTTCTCAGAAGTTGTGAATATCAATAAAGGGTAATCTATTTTCAGATTATTTTTCTCAATCCAGTTAGCAAAGAAGTAAATTGAAGATGCATATCCCCTCAAAAATTTAGGCTTGAATGAATTTATGATATTAACATATTCTCGCATTTCCGTTTCTCCCATATCAAATGAGGAGAGTTTCATAATATTTCTGGCAATTTCATGAACTCTTTTAGCCAGGTACGATTTTGTTCCGATATCTAACGAAGAACCTGCTAAGAATAACATCTTATCCCCGAGCCCATAACCACCATATCCCCATCCTCTATATAGCAAAGCGCCACTCAGGAATCTATCAAACTTGCTTAACCTGTATTTTAAGGGATTACCTGTTGAACCTCCCGTAACCCCTTCATAATAATGTAGTTTATTCAGATTAACAGGTTGAAAATCCTCCCAATTTGATTTTATATTTTCCTTCGTAAGTACAGGAAGTTTCTGCAAATCTTCAACTTTTTTTATATCTCCAGGAACCAATCTTAAATCATTAAAAAGGTTATGATAATAAGGAACATTTTCATAGGCAAAATTGACCATATGCCTTAATTGCTTCTCTTGTTCCTCTTTTAATTCATCATAAGATTTCCATTGATTTTGAATCAATTTTTTGTAGATCGAATAAAAATTTCTATCTGCAGCTTGATGTGCTAATATGAATAATTCTCTATTTAACATCTTTTTATTCCTGTTCAAACATATTTTTTAATCCATGGAAACTCTCAGGATAATTCTCTATAAACCGGATCATGAATCCAGCTGGATCAATCTTATCCTTCATTAAAATCTCCTGTTTCTTTTTCCACTCATTTTTTATATCAGATTTTTTGATAAGCTCGATTCCTTTTTTAATCGCTTCATCCTGGTCTTTATAGCTTAACATCAAACCATATTTTTGTTCAAGTTCAATGAAATTGCCCATTGTTCCAGCAAGTGTTGAAACATATATCGAAGGAGTCCCTAATATTGCGCTTTCAGTTGCCATGGTTCCTCCTTCACCTAAATATAATGTGGCAAAAAATAATAAATCATGTATCTTTTCCGGAGAAATCGTTATGCGATACCTCTCAAATTCATAGGGCAACGGACTTTCAGAGGAAATAAGCACTCGCCCGTATTTACTGAATTCTTCCACAGCTTTTCGTTTTGCATCCATTGAAAGCCCACTTTGTCCAATATCATGGTGTGCATCCCATGCAACAAAACGTAAAATAAAGAATTTGTCTCCTGGTGAAAGATTTAATTCAGATAATACCATCGGATTCGGGGTGAAATAATCTGGATGAAGATAAAAATTTTCTTTATAAGCATTAAATCTTAACTGTTTTCTTCCAAGATCATTTTTAAAACAATTTGGAGTAATGATAACATCTGTAAAAAGCTTTGCTATAAATAGACAAAATGTGGAATGTTCCGTATCTTCAAAAATAATATGCTCTTTTCTAAATAAAAAACTATTTATTGCCATCATTGGAGATGCTCTGCCTATATATATATCAGGTTTGAACTTTTTACTGATTTGAAAAATCCTGATTAATGTCTTTAAGAAAATAATCCCTTTATCAATTATGGTTTTTCCCGAAGTATTTGAGATAATTTCATAATCAATATTGAAAATATCCAGCAATTCCAGGTCTCTATCTTTATTTATCGCAACAACCTTTACATTATGACCTTTCTTTTCAAGCTCCCGGATCATGTATTTGAATTGATGTGCCCAGGAAGGATGTTCAATAGATAATAAAAATTTCATTTACTTCCTCCTTTGAAATCGGGTCTGTTTTCATATATCCTGGGTACTGAGTTTATAATTTCTAAAGTTTCGTCGAAGTTAATGCCAATAGTATCACAATACCATTTTATCGATTCATATCTTGGTTTATTTTCATCTTCAACTAATTCTAAAGCTTTCTCCCTCGTTATCATGCCTTCCCTTATTTGATTACTGCGAAATGTATCGTTCTCTGTAAAGCCCGTAATTGCTCCATAGATATGATTATAAAAAGCAGCAGTACCATCTCCGATCCTCCATGTGGTGCGTGTATCGGGCACCAGTTCCCATTCATATTCTCTTATTAATGTCGATTCTATCTCCAATTCATCCCATTTAATATATCTGTATAAATTCAGATATTCATGGGGCATCATATAATACGAAAAATAGGCGCTCATTGTATCAAATATTGAAGAATTAATATATGATGGATTTCTTATATATTGGTCCAGATAATATGCGGCTAACTTTATTTTGTTAATACCCGCAAGAGAATATGTGTGCTCACCTCCAAATCCGGGTTTGATCCCGCAATATCCGGATTTGAAAAAGGTGTTTTCCAGCATATTCTCACATAAAATAACTAATTTTATACCGGTTTCTTCCATTAACTTATTGGCATAATAGAAATACTGTTTATCTCCTGCCATGAATAAAGGGATCATTCCCAGATCTGGTTTTTTAAGCCATGCATTTACATTTTTTCGAATGTTTTCTCTTTTTTTAGTTATATCGGCAGACACCAATATATTCTCAACACCCAATTTACCACACATTCTGGCAATATTTCTTCGTGCAAGATCTGTTACCATACCCCAATCATATGTATAAGTAATAGGATTCATTTTTAAAACATTCTTAACATAATGTAATCCATAGCTGCTGTCCCTCCCACCACTAAAAGCAACGATGCAATCCGGATCTTTTGTTTTACTTCGGTATTTTGCAGCTAATTTTTCCAGAGCATCTTTACCCATTACTTCAATTTTTTTATGATTTCTACAATAATTGCAGACGCCTTTAACATCATATTCTATAAACGGCATTGTTTCAGGCAGAAGACACTTTGTACAGCGTTTTATAGAGATCTTAAATGATCTTACTTGAGGAAAAAGGTTATTATTTTTTTCAAATTTCACATTTCGAATCTCAGGATATAAAACATTAATATTTTTCAAAGAGTTACATTTTTCAATTGAATAATTAACAAATTCTTTCTTATTTAATTCTATTTTTACTAAATCCAGATTATGAATATTTATGAAATAACCGGTTCCCGGCCTGACCTGCAATATTTCATAATCTCCTAAAATTTTCTGCAATTTTTGTTGTTTTATTAGTGTATTTAATATATAAAATTCAGATGCAAAAATATAGATATTACCTTCTGAATTCTTACATAAATATAAAGAACCGTTGTTTGTAGCTAATAATAAATGATTAATATCATTGAATAATAATGCTATTGATGCAGTACCTTTTATGAGTCTGAAACTTTCTTGAACCGCATTTACTAACGAATTTTGGTGATTATAGAAATAACGAATTAAACTTAATAAGATTTCAGTATCCACTTCATATTTTTTGTCTAAAAATGGAAATTTATTCCAGATTTCTTCATTATTTACAATTATACCATTATGAATTCCCACTATTCCATCTTTTATGACCGGTTGATTATTTTCGATAACCTGTCTGGCGCCATTTGTCACTAATCTGGAATGCCCGATTATAGTAACAGGTTGAGCATATTTAAGTTTTTTATTTGAAATATTTAATGCAGAATCGAGAATTTCATTAAATTCTTTACTGTTTATTAAAACAGATGCCGGAACAGGGCCTTTGTAAACCTTTATATCGTTATCAGAATTTATTGCAATTCCTGCTGCTTCTTTACCTCTTGATTCGGAAAGTTTGAATAAGTTAGTTACTATTGATTTTAATTGCTTGCTATTAATATTTGAATCATTTCTTACCGCTATTCCGAAAATGCCACACATATATGTTCCTATATTTATTTCAAAAATCCAACATTCCCGCTCCTGCTCTTATCAGCCTGCATGTCAAAATGCATTGCAAATAACAGGAACTGGATTCCCATAAGTGTTATAAAAGCCGAAAGTAGCGGAAAATTTTGAGAGACAGGGATCTGACGCCATTTCTGCATGAATATCCAGAAGCCAAAAAATACTCCGGATGGCACAAGCACTATGCCTGCTATATAGAAAAAGACAAGCGGATGGAAATCAAGCACAACATACTTTGTTTTCAATCTCCATAAAAATCCTCTGAAATTCATTGGAGCGACTTTCATAATATAACTGATGTATTTGATCTTTGATTTCTCAGAACCGTAACGCGCTGGCATCACAACATCTTCAACCCTGATACCAAAGGCATTCAACTTTATAAGCATATCATTACAGTATCCATAATATGGAAAAATTTCATCCAGATTCAACACTTCAAGCGCCTGCCTTGATATAGCCGTGTATCCATTTTGCGGATCCATTATATGCCAGTATCCGCTGCCGATCTTTGTGATTATAGTAAGCATTGCATTCCCCAGGAATCTCCATTTGCTCATTCCCTTACGGAAATCCCTGCTGATCAATCTGTTCCCTTTAGTATAATCCGCCCTTCCTTCAATTATAGGGATAATCAGGCGAGGAAGCTGATCCGGATCCATCTGGTTATCTCCTGCCATTACCGCAACAATATCCATTCCATCTTCAAGAGCCAGTTTATACCCCGTAACTATTGCTGCGCCTACTCCTTTATTATTCTCATGACATACGGCAACTATCCTTTTATCAATAATGCCCATTAAAATTTCAGGAGTTCTGTCATTGCTGCAGTCATCAATAACATATATCCTTTTAACATAATCCGGTATACCTTTAAGGGTTTCCTCTATCAAAAATTCTTCATTATATGCAGGAACAACTACACCGATATTGTAACCTTTGAATTGATGAAAGTCGGATTGATCATCCTGGCCAATATATTTTATTTTCAGGTTATTTTTCTCGGCTTGATATAGAATATCTTTTGCTGTTGATCCATTCAAATCTCTCAAAACAATACTTTTCAAACATTCTGTCGAGAGACCAATACATACGTTCTTTTCAATATCTCTTTTATTTAAATGGACCCGTAGCCGGGAATATGGAATATTGGTTTTTTCTTTTGAATTTACAACAATATCATAACCTTCATTCCTGATTGGCTCGATAATTTCTGGTATAATATCAGGTTCTTCATCACTATTCATTATGACAATGATTTTTGCATCTTTCTTCCTGGCAATTTCAAGATCGTTCGCCCTTCTTTTGCCATTCTTCATTGAATGCTGATAAATCTCAGCGCCCGCAAGCCGTGCTATTTCTACTGTGCTATCACTGCTGCCATTATCGATAACGATGATGCGATCAGCATACTTGTGACCTTTAATAACTATACTACCAATAGTCGCTTCTACATTTAATGCATGAAAAATAATCGTTATTGCTCTGGTATTGTTATGGTTATTATTTTCCAACATATTCACTCTATTTCTGAGAACATGTTAAATCTGACTAAATGCATATAAGGCTTTATATAAAAAAATAATTATACTAATTATAATCATAATCATTTATTTGAATTTTGAATGAATAAGTATATGCGTTTATTTTTTAATTTATTAATAATGTCAATTGTACTCTGGGTTTCCCCTGCTGGTAGCACACTATCAAATGCTATACCAATGGATATTGTTACAGGACTGGCAATAGGTGGTGTCCCTGCGATAATTTTATTGATTTTACTGATATCTTCAAAAGACATCCTTTTATCAAGCAAGTACAGGAATGATGAAAATGCAGGTTTTTTAAATATTATGATATTGCCTTTACTGATTGTTTTTACTTCTATTGTAATCTTTAAGATTATTGAGATTGTGTAATAAAAGGCAATATACCGAATAAAAATATATTATTTACTCCATGCGCGATTACAACAAATGGAAGACTTCTTGTTTTTTGAAAGCTAAATCCCAGTATTAAACCTGCAAAAGATGCAAAAAAGATCTCATAATAACTGGAATATCCCGAACTCATGAAACCGGATATAACACTTGCTATAAGTAATCCAACTATTGGCCCTGAATTTTCTTCTATGCTTTGCTGGAGAAGGGACCTGAATATTATTTCTTCACAAAGGCCCGATAAAAAAATCATTATAATTGTTAGTATAAATAAATTAGGTAAATCCGGTTTCGGGATCAGAGGATCCGGGACAAGAATATTGTATTCGAATAAGGCCAGTCCGATTCCCAGGAGAATGGAAACTGGCAATAGATAAAGATTTTTGTACGTTAATCCGATATGACGATTGCTTAATCCCTGTTTTTTTATTAATAAAATTATAGGAATAAACATTATTAAATATAAAGATGCAAGCCAGTAAATAGTAAAGGAAACAAAGATCGGCAACGATAAATTAAGAATGCGAAGAAGTGAAACAAGGGAAAGCGATTGAATGATTTGATGTTTCTTTTTTGAAAGTAACAATATTAATATTAAAATAATGTTAAGTGAATGCACTACTATGGTGAGGAGTCTTTGTTCTGAGAAAAATAAGATTTCTGCTAATATGATCAAAAGTATAGATGTGATCTCATATTTTTTTAAGTTATATTTATTCATAAACAAACCACAAGGGATGTTTCAAAATTATTTTTTTACCCCATCTGGAAAGGCACCAGAGTAAAACACAGCAATCCCAGGATAAAAGTAATTACCCCTAATGCCATCCTTCCTTTCCCGAGCGGTATATCATCATCAAGAGGCTTGGGATGGCCTGCCACGGCAAAAAACGAAAGGAAAATACCCCATAAAACCCATATAAAACCATCGCGGTTCAGTACATATGTGACATAGAAACCAAGAGAAATAAGGATAAATGGAATTATTCTTGATGCTTCTTTTGCTTTCTCACCAATCATTGCGCGAAGAACATGACCACCATCAAGTTGTCCTGCCGGGATCAGGTTAAGAGCTGTTACAAGCATCCCGACCCAGCCTGCAAACGCTATCGGATGCATCATCATTCCATCTCGTGTAGGTATAATGCTGTTTATCAGTTCAAATAGCAAAGGAGTGCCAAGTTCAATTTGTAATCCCTGGGTCGTTTGTACTATCGGAGGCTGGAGAAGTCCGATTGTTGTTACGATCACAGATACAATAAGCCCGATAAGAGGACCTGAAATACCTACATCAAATAGGGCTTTCCGGTTAGGTATGGGCCCACGGTGTTTGATCACAGCTCCCATTGTGCCTATCATGTTCGGAAATGGGATAAAATATGGTAATGACGTTTGCATACCATGTTTTTTTGCGACTATGTAATGTCCTGCCTCATGTGAGCCAAGCACTGCCATGATCGCGATAGTAAAAGGTAATCCTTTCATGATATCAGAAGGGGATATTTCCGGATGACCGCCAAAAAGAAGAGAGCCCACTATCATCGTGGTGAAAATAGTAGCAATTGCAAGAACATAATTTATCCAGAGGCGCTCTTTTGCAGGTGAGAATGGCGATGCTATGAGAATATGTTCGCCAAGATCGTATTTTATTGTGAACTGGAAACCTTTTTCAGAAAGGAGCGGCCATAGCTTCTGGAAGATGATCTTTATGTCTTCCTTTGGAGTACCAAAAAAATAAATATTATCATCCGCATGCTGGATATCATAGATAGAAAAAACCTGGTTTATTTTCTCTCTAAGCTCCTGTTCTGTTATGGATGCATTTTCGGGATTATTCATCTGTAGTTATATACTCTATTCTATAATGAATTTAACGAGTAATTTAAATAAAAAATGAAAAAATCAGGCTTTTTCTTCCATCGGGACAAATTTTGTCCCGTAATATATCATTCCTTTATCGCTTTCCTCACCAAGCTTCCTGAAAGCTGACTTGACCCTCATGCCAATATGGATATGTGAATGGTCACATATTACCTGGGACGTAAGCCTTGGACCTTCATCCAGTTTTATTATAGCAAGAATATAAGGGGTAAGTTTTGCATAATCTTTCGCAGCCGTATGCACGATCGTATAGGTTACTACAACACCCGCGCCTTTGAATTTGAACGGATTTATTATACCGTTCCTTCTGCATTTGGGGCACATGTTCCTGGGTGGATAGAAAAAACCACCGCATTTTTCACAATGCGTTCCGATGAGATTATAAAGATTTTTAAGTCTTCTCCAAAATCTTGGGACTGACATACTTATTTCTCCCTCCCGAAAATATGAACGACAGCAGTGCCGCCTGAACCTCCGACATTATGCGTAAGACCGATCTCGGCACCATTTATCTGCCGCTTCCCGGCTTCACCACGCAGTTGAAGTGTTATTTCAACAGCCTGTTTTACTCCCGTAGCTCCAACAGGATGTCCGCATGCTTTTAATCCTCCGGATGGGTTTATAGGGATTTTACCCCCAAGAGCTGTCATGCCTGATTCTGTTGCCGGCCCGCCTTCTCCTTTCTTAACAAATCCAAGGTCTTCAATAGCACATATCTCGGCAATCGTGAAACAATCATGAACTTCTGCAAAACCTATATCCTTTGGTTTGAGTTTTGCCATCTTATATGCCCAGTTCGCTGCTGCGACAGTCGCATCAAGAGTTGTAATATCAGGCCTGTCATGAAGCGAAATTGTGCCGCTTGCCTGGGCAGATGCCTTTACATAGATAGGAGTATCAGAATATTTCCTGGCAATTTCAGCCGGGGCAATGACCACAGCCGATGCACCATCTGTGATCGGGGAACAGTCAAAGACCCGCAAGGGGTCTGCGACCATCAGGGAATTAATTACAGTTTCAATTGAAATTTCATTCTGGAACTGTGCTTTTGGATTCATTGTGCCGTTGTGGTGGTTCTTCACAGCCACTGCTGCCAGCTGTTCCTGTGTTGTACCATATTTATGCATGTGAAGCCTTGCGATCATTGCATACAGGCCCGGGAATGTTGCGCCCATAATACCTTCCCATTCCCTGTCAGCAGCCGCTGCAAGCGCATCCGTTGTTGTCTCAACACCCACATCGGTCATTTTTTCAGCCCCTCCTGCTACCACAATATCATGGTAACCTGATGCTACTGCAAGGATACCCTGACGCAATGCAAGTCCGCCCGATGCGCATGCTGCTTCCACGCGCGTTGAAGGAACGTTAAGGCTTGCAAGACCGGAATAATCCGCAATAAGCGCCCCTAGATGTTCCTGTTCAATAAACCGCCCGCCGCTCATATTTCCCACATAAAGTGCATCGATCTTTCCGCCCTGGACATTGGCATCTTCTATCGCGCTCACTCCAGCTTCCACAAATAACTCCCTGAAGGATTTATCCCATAATTCGCCGAATTCCGTACATCCGACTCCGATAATTGCCACATCTCTCATTTTTTCACCTTATTTGATTTATCCGATTTTATAATTTAATCTTACCTTTATGTCTCGCATAGGTCGCATAATTGATATATACAGGATTTGCCAGCAATGTTTCAACGCCTGGCGCTCCATTTCGTATTTCATCGATCCTGTCAGTCACCGTAAAGCTGAATGCATCGCTTCCAGCGCCTGAACCGAATGAAGTCATGAATATCCGGTCTCCTGCTTTTGCAATGTCAAGAGTTGCTGCAAGTCCCATCATGCATGAGCCCGAATATGTATTTCCAAGACGCGGAACAACAAGCCCGGGTTTTATCTGGTCACTGGTAAAACCAAGCATTTTTGCCACACGTGTTGGGAACTTGCCGTTCGGCTGGTGGAATATCGCATAATTGTAATCTGAAGGTTTTGTGCCCATTCTTTTCATAAGGCCCTCCGCAGCAGATGAAACATGTTTGAAGTATCCCGGTTCTCCCGTGAATCTTCCCCCGTGCTCCGGATAAGGCATTCCTTCCCTTCTCCAGAAGTCCGGTGTATCTGTAGTGTATGAATATGTGGATTCGATATTTGCAACCTGGTCCTTCTTTCCGATTATATAGGCTACTCCGCCTGCAGCAGCAGTATATTCCAGTGCATCCCCTGGCGCGCCCTGGGAAACATCTGAACCAATTGCCATACCAAGCTCGATCATTCCTGTTTCTACCATGCCCATGCATGTCTGGATAGCAGCAGTTCCTGCCTTGCATGCGAACTCAAAATCCGCGACAGTGAGGTCAGGTGTAGCCCCAATAGCTTCAGCTATAATGGTGCTTGAAGGCTTGACCGCATAAGGATGGCTTTCCGAACCTGTATATACAGCTCCGATTTTTTCCGGATTTATATTTGCCCGGTTAATTGCATAACGTGCAGCTTCTACTGCGATTGTTATTGTGTCCTCATCAAGATCAGGCACTGATTTTTCAAAAACCATCAGCCCATCAATTATGCTATTTGCATTTGCGCCCCATACCTTTGCTATCTCTTCAACCCGTATCCTGTATCTGGGTATGTAAGCACCATATGAAACGATTCCAACATTCATGTTTGTACCTCTTTTTTGTTAAATATTAAATTATACTGATAATATTAATGTTTAAGATCATGGGACGCAAGAGCACGGATCAGGTCTGGCATTGGCATAACCGTCGCAATAAGCGGAACATGTTCGATCTCTGCTATCTTTGCTGCTATTTTGTCCACCTGTGATGCCGGGATTCCATGAATTACCACCAATGCAGGTTTCAGGTTTGTTACCCTCAGGGCAACCATAGGCGACCTGCCTGTTGATACCTGGGTGAAGATCATGGCTCTTTCAGAGCTCCATCCATATAATTTCTGGAATTCATTGTAAGATAATTGGAGGATCGCTCTCAGGCTATCCACAATTGTATAACCATATAACGGTTTTATTTGTTCGGATGGGGGGCTATAAACCACTTCCCCATTCACGAGCTTTATGAGCTCTTCTATGGACATCGGGGAAAGATACTCATGAATATCGTATATAGCGTCAGCGCTAAAACCACCCCTGAGCATTCCTTCATAAGAACGGATTTTGGCGCCACCGCGTGCAGTATCCATTTCAAGTATCGCTTCCACGATCTTACTGACGATGAAAATCCCGGGAGATTTTCTTCTTCCGCTTTCATAATCACTTATTACTGATGGTGAAACTTTAAGAAAAAAGGCCAAGTCGGATTGGGGTATCTCAAAGGCTGCCCGCCATTTCTTTAATGTCTCTCCCGGATTATCAGATAAGGTGATCTCACCCGCCATTTTTTCAGCGAGTTTGTTCTTCAGGTCATGATAAGAGCCGTTCATTACAGGAGGATTAATACCAGAAGTAGTAGAGGCAGGAGTCGAAGCAATATCTGCTTTTTCAGTCATATGAGAGCGAGGTATAGATTTGATGGGATATAAAACTAACGAAACGGGCATCGTCAAATAACGAAGTGGGTTATAATTACAACTCCATTCGTAGTTATAGCAATCTCTTTTAATATCCTTGCCTATTAATAATAACAATGCCAGAAAATGAAAAATACCCGGGCGAAGAGAAGCTCCTCATACTGCCGCTAGGGGACGAATCAAAGAAGATAACGCAGGTAATCTCAAACGACACAGCAAGGCAGATAATCGAGCTTCTGGCTGATGCCCCGCTTTCTGCTTCGGATATTGCCCAGAGTCTGCATGCGCCCCTTACCACCGTTGCTTACAACCTTGAGAATCTGGAGAGCGTGGGACTGATCAAGGTTGATAAGATAAAATATAGCGAGAAAGGGCGGGAGGTCAAGATATATGCGCCTGTCAGAAAACTCATCATTCTAGTGCCGGAAAAGACAGACAGGAACTCTGTTGGTGATATACTCAGGAAGTACCTCGGAGTAATATTAGCAGCAGTATTTGCTTCAAGCATAATTGAATTTTTCATGAGAAGCACTGGAAGGAACGCAAATGACTTGCTTATAACAAATGAATTAAAATCATCACCTGTTCCCTCCCCGGCTATTCAGGATCTATCTGTTAACACATCCACACCTGCCAGTATAATTAATGAAACCGTAAAAAGTGGAGAGGCCGGTAGTATAGTTCCCACTCAATCAATAAATGCCTGGGATGCAAATGCGACAACAGCTGTCCCTGTGCAGCCGTCAGCGCTGGATAATGGTGCGATAAGCAAGGCTGCGCCTGATATATTCACAAACCTGGCGAACGCGATCAATGCACACCCCGGACTCGTATTTCTCCTCGGATGTCTGTTTGTAGTTGCAATACTTGTAATTATGGATTATAGGAAAAAGAGAAAGGCTACTAAAACATGAGGTGAAAAGAATATGGAAGAAAGAATAAAAAATCGGCTGGCGCTGCTTGGTGGCCTGCTGGCAATAGGACTAACACTGGCTGGCTTAGGAAGCGCTCTTGGTGCAGGAACCATATTTCAGGGAAATCCAAATATGTTCGGAGCAGAAATGAATGGCAACCAGTTAACAATATACGAAGGCGGTAAAATGATACAGAACTTCACCCTGCCCGAGGACGGAGAATATACCTGGAATACTTCAAATGGTGGAGTATACATTAGTGGTGGTATTGGTAGGGGTACTGGTACTGGTAAACTAATTAGAGGAAGTCAAGCTGGGCATGAAGCAGAGCTTAATCCCCCCGATCACGTCGTCTGATGGGGAGGATGGATTCAAAACCAGTTTTTTCGAAAAATTAAACTGCTTCTTTTGAGATATTATACGATTTTATCCAGATATTTGACATGCTGATAAACGTATCTGTGTATATTTTTGCCGCATTCTTTAAAGGCTCCCTAAACGGGCGCAATGCGGGTGTCTCAAACAACCTGCCAAAGGCTTCCTGATATGTATTCATCCATAAGGTTTGAAATTCCATATATGTTTCCGGTGCAGCATTTGATAGTTCAAAAGCCTTCTCGAAAAGCGCTTCTGTGACGAACCAGGGATTATAAAGCTTTAAATTGGAATCTTTCTTTTCTTCACCCTCTACTCTCATCTGTTTCTTCGGTTCGTATCTCTCTTGATGTTCCTGTCCTGGTCTAACCGTTTCTTGTTTCAATTTATAATATTCCGCCCTCTGTCTTTCTTGTTTGAACCTTTCCTGCTCTTCGCTATAACGTTTCTCCTGATCTTCCGGAATTGGTTGCTCTATCCTTTTTCTGTCTTCCCACCATGAAGATGGAGTTGTGGAGACAGTATTATGAGAACCTGTCTGAGAAATACCTTTCCCTTCCTCTTTAATATTTTCTCTATCTTCATTTTTTATTTTATCTTTTCTCTCTTCTATTTTAACCATATTATTTTCTCCTTTATTTAATTTATTTTATCCCGAACCAGGCAGCAGTCCAGAACGATTGAATATGTGATATTCTTTACACATTCATTTGCTGGACGATACCCTCCGGTCCATTTATTTCACCTTTTAATTAGTCCCTGAATAAATTCAAGGGTCTTATTCTATTGTTGCCAAGCTCTCCTCTTAACCCCACAACCTTATCGGGCTAAATACTAATGGTCACTCTCATATATATAGTTGTACTTAAATATATAATTTTTTATCAATATTAATCATGGTTTGAATTGGATTATACCATATTTGCTTTCAACCATTGTTTCCATTATTGTTTAAAAAAAAATGAACGATTGGATTATTTTAAATACTATGAAGGCATTCATTGTATTGTTTACCAGGGAGTGAATAAAAGTATGGGAATCTACCGTACCTATCTCCCATAGCGTCAAGATAGACTTGTTACTTTTTAAATATATAACTAAATATTTTAATTTATGTGTTTCGCAGCATCCTTATTATTTTCTTAAAATGAATAATAAACGGTCAAATATTCTGTAGTGTA
>JBAQLI010000274.1:0-13869 GCA_049301735.1 Candidatus Methanoperedens sp. | reverse complement strand
ATTGACCGTAATAGCTATAAGAAATCTATAGAATAATCAGAGGAAAATGAAGAAAAACAGTATCTAGCGATACTATTCAGAACTAACATTCTGAACTATTTTAAATTTAGGGTGGGAAAGGTGGGCTTTAGGCACAGAAATCTTTACCAATGTCTCATCTTTTTTAAAGGGTATCATTCCTGTATCATACACACCACCCGAGTTCTTTTTTAAGAGTAGTCTTACTCCGCTAACGTAATAGTCGGTTCTGCTTTTATTCATCCAATCATTATCGGTTTTTTTAAGCAATATTGTTCCTGAGCCTGATGCGGGTAAATATTCAAAAGTAACCATAGTTATCCCATATCCTGCATTTTTATAATAATCAATTCCATTAATTTGAGGTAATTCTTCGACCAGGATTTCCCATTCGTTATTTACTACTTCCTTAACAACATCCTCTCCACCTTCTACTACCAATATCTCAGAATTATTGACCGGCTTGACCTTTACAGGTGTATCTAAGCATCCGCCAGCCATCACGACAATTATTGCCAGGACAATTGTAAACTTGAACCGCTTAGCATTCATTTCGTAATCACAGCTGAATTATATTTGCATTATCCATAATAAAGTAAGAGGGAAATTTGATCATCATGTACAAACAAAAAACTATTTCATTCTTAAACAACTAGAAAAGGCCAATGCTCACAAAACGAATAATACCGTGCCTTGATGTGACTCTTGATAAAGCAGGAGGCTGCGTTGTAAAAGGTATTGAATTTGTTAACTTGAAAGAAGCTGGTGACCCTGTGCAGCTGGCGAAAAGATATAACGAACAGGGAGCCGATGAGCTTGTTTTCCTGGACATAACCGCATCCTGTGAGCGCCGGGGGACTATGATCGATGTGATCGAAAGAACAGCAGATGAGGTTTTTATCCCCCTCACGGTAGGCGGCGGCATAAGCAGCACTGACGCCATACGCAATATCCTGAGGGCGGGGGCGGATAAAGTATCTATCAATACAGCTGCGGTCAAGAACCCTGATTTCGTAAGGGAGGCATCGGAAATATTTGGGGCCCAGTGTATCGTTACAGCTATCGATTGCAGGCGCAACACCAACATCAAGGACAACAAAGATAAGACCATAATAGAGCTTGAAAATGGCACAAAAGCATGGTATGAGGTCGTGATCTACGGAGGAAGGACGCCAACCGGTCTTGATACTGCCCAGTGGGCGCAGAAAGTTGAAAAACTCGGCTCAGGAGAGATACTGCTCACCAGCATGGATAAGGATGGGACAAAGGACGGATATGACCTCCCGATCACAAGGATGCTTTCAGAAACACTTGACGTTCCGATTATAGCATCAGGCGGCGCTGGCAATATCGAGCATATGTATGATGCATTCACGAAAGGAAAAGCTGATGCTGCGCTTGCTGCGAGTATTTTCCATTTCGGTGAGTACACGATAGACGAGACTAAGGAATATCTGAAGAAAAAAGGCGTAGCTGTCAGGATTTGAACATTAAATGGTTTGGATCTTTATTTTGATTTCTTCTTGTAGGAGAGGGAAATGTAGTATGTTTTTTTTTCGAAGTCATAGTTTATGCTAATTTTTTTAAGTTCATCTTTTCGAATCGGCTGCCCCATATTTTCTAACATTTCGAAGAGATCATTTGGTGTCAATACATCCTGCATTAACCTCAATGCAAGATATGAGAAATGAACCGGCTCAATTAGTATTGTTGTTGGGTTTTTAGGGTCAGTGCCTAATGATCGTATATGTTTTTGGACACATTTTCCATTAATCCATTGATTTTCGACCTCTTCATAATATATTTTACCGTGTTGTTTTATCTGCCTGATAAAGCCCATATTTCTAGTGTAATGTTACACTAGTATTTTATACTATTGGTTCGAGTAATATTCGAAACCCAGATAACAAATAACCATAAATTAAATAACCTACCAGCTAATTAAGCCTCATAAACCATGGCCAAAGTAAAACTTACAGATACGACCCTGAGAGACGCCCACCAATCACTCATAGCGACACGCATGCGGACAAGGGATATGCTCCCGATAGCTGAGAAGATGGACGAAGTCGGATTCTTTTCACTTGAAGTGTGGGGAGGGGCAACATTTGACTCTTCGATCCGGTATCTTAATGAAGACCCCTGGGACAGACTTCGGGCGCTTAAGAAGGCCATTAAGAAAACACCCCTGCAGATGCTCCTTCGCGGCCAGAACCTTGTGGGCTACAGGCATTATTCTGATGATATTGTTGTGAAATTCGTGGAACATGCGGCTGCTACGGGCATTGATATTTTCAGGATATTCGATGCGGTGAACGATATAAGGAACATGGAAGTCTCCATCAAGACCGCAAAGCGTGTTGGGGCACATGTCCAGGGAACTGTTTGTTATACTATCAGTCCTGTTCACCCGATCCCCCTTTATGTCAAGATGGCAAAGGAACTTGAAGAAATGGGATGTGACTCACTCTGCATAAAAGACATGGCTGGCCTTATATCACCGCAAAACGCATTTAGCCTTGTCAGTGCACTTAAGGAAGAAATTAGCATCCCGATTGACCTGCACAGCCACTGCACAAGCGGCATGGCCCCGATGAGCTATCTTTTTGCCTGCCAGGCAGGAGTTGACATACTTGATACTGCTTTTTCGCCATTCGCCTGGGGCACATCACAGCCCCCAACGGAAACCATGGTTGCGGCACTTCGCGGAACGCCTTTTGATACCGGTCTTGACCTTATTCTTCTTACCGAGATAAAAAGATATTTCGAGGATATTAAAGAAAAATACAGGGGTATCCTTGACCCGATCTCAGAGAGAATTGACACGAACGTCTTAAAATACCAGATTCCGGGCGGTATGCTCTCCAATCTCGTATCGCAATTGAAAGAACAGAATGCCCTGGATAAATATGAGGCTGTCCTTGCCGAGATGCCCCGTGTGCGCGAAGAACTCGGGTTTCCCCCACTTGTTACCCCAACGAGCCAGATAGTTGGCACGCAGGCAGTGCTAAACGTATTGATGGGTGAGCGCTACAAAGTCGTTCCTAAAGAAGTAAAGGATTATGTTAAAGGTCTTTATGGGTGTACGCCTGCCCCGGTCAGTAAAGAGATCATGGTCAAGGTACTTGGCGATGAAAAACCCATAACATGCCGTCCTGCTGATCTATTGGCGCCTGAGCTTGAGAGGGTAACAAAAGAAGCACAAGATCTTGGGATCGTCAAGAAGCCGGAAGATATTCTTACATACGCTCTTTATCCGGCAATAGCTCCCAAATTCCTGAGAGGAGAGATAAAAGAGGAGACACTTCAAGCTCCAAAGCCGAACAACGGAAAAGCAGCTGCACCGCTGCCTACGGAGTTCAAGGTTGAAGTTGATGGCGATCTATTCAATGTCAAGATCATTTCGACAGGTGGAGGAATGTCTGTCCGCCCGGCAGAAACAGAGCGCACGAAAGTGATGGATGGAGCCATAACCGCAAGCATGCAGGGCATGGTCCTTAAAGTAAAGGTCAAGAAAGGCGACAAGGTCTCAAAAGGTGATGTGGTGATGATCCTTGAAGCTATGAAGATGGAAAATAATATTCATGCCCCTCATGCTGGCGCTGTAAAGGATATCTTTGTCAAGGAAGGCAGCACGGTAGGCGCAGGGGATGTTCTGATGGTGATCGGGTAGCACAAGTGTTAATTTCAGGAATCCAGTATTTTTTTCAAAGTATAGGACATTAAAAACATAATATATGATATCAGCAATCCCATACCGAAGACTTTATCATTCATCATCAACTATAAGGGGATACTATTTTTACTCCAGAGCGGGGTAGGGTAGTCAGGATATCCCGACGGGCTCATAACCCGTAGATCAATGGTTCGAATCCATTCCCCGCTATATAAGAATCTTTTTTCTTAAAAAACTCGTATGAAATAATAATTTCAGCAACTTTTATTATAATGCATGACTGTTTATGATTGCTATGCAAGAACAAAAGGCAAATTTATTTCTCCGAAAACTAGTTTTTCTTTTGCTTTTGATTTCAATTAGCGGTTTATCAGGTTGTGTTGAACCTTCTTCTCCTACTTCTTCTGCTTCTCCTTCTCCTAAAAACACTGTGGAGTCTTCGGAAATCAATGAAAACCAGGGAATATTCGATAATGCAAATCGCCTTTATGACGAGTATAAATGGAAGTTAGACCTTGTGACGGAAATTCAAAATCGTACTGATGCAATGGGGACAGCAGCCACAAAAGAAATGTATATCGAATGGAAACGCAGAAATAATGAATCTATAGATGAGGGAGAAAGGCTTGCAAATTACATAACTGAGCATAGAGATATTTTGGGGGAGTATTGGATATCTGATATACTAGTTTTAATTGCTAAAAATAAAGTAACATTTGAAAGGGATAACCAGATCCTTGAACAGACGATTAGTTCTCTGGAAAAATCAGAAATTCAATATCGATGGAAGATTGATTATTATGGGACCGAAGGAACAGAGGATTTAGGAATAATGGAATTTGAAAATCAGGGAAAGAACCTTTCAAATATAAAATTCCGTTTTGAGTATTATGACTCAGATGGAAAGCAATATTCAATGAGATCTCTTCAAGTTGGGGATGTTGCCTCGGGAGCAATAGTTAGAAAAAAAGTATCAATACCAGGCCGGCGTTATGGATCTGGGACATGGAGTACAAGTAAAACCTTCATTTATATAAATGAGAAGTGGAAAGAGGAGGAATTGGAGGAGTTTAATTAGATAATCTTTCAATAATTCACTCATCCTCTCTCGTTATCCAGTAGACCGCCTTGTACTTCTCCGCAAAACCGAAGATATTTTTGGCCATTACCGCCCTGCCATATTCCTTGAGATCGCCGCCCTGGTCGTAAATGAAAGTATTTTCACCAAGTTTTGTCACTTTAAATATCTCCCCTTTCTCTTCTGTCCCCACATGCAGGACATCCCCTATTTTTAAATCCTGTATCTTTGGCCTGACTGTTGTTTTTTCTACCATAATAAATCACCTTCTTTCTCTGTTGTGTGCATTCAATATTAATCTTACCTGATTGTACAGCCTATGCCCCTGAGAAGTTTCTCAATACTCCCTTGTACAATAGCTGCATCACGATCTCCAAATATTGTGAGCCGATAAGTAACACTTTGCATATTTTGTTTGTTATAAACATCGATGATTTGCGTAGATACAATCCCTTCACTGTATTCAATGACACTTTTTATGATCTCTGCATCAGAAGCAGCCGGAATATAAACAGATACATCCCTTGTCACATTTTTTAAATTTACTGATTTCCATGCATATAATTCCAGTTCATTTAAGAGTCTGATATTCTCAATAAGGAATTCGATCTTTTTCCCGCCTCGTTCCAGGATAACGGTTCTTGGCGTTACTTTTTTGACAATCCCGATATGAATAACACCTGAATAGATGTGCTTGATTGCGCGCTCGCTGCCTGTGGAGCGCACGAGTTCCTCATGTTCGGCAATTTTAGTGCCAATGAGCTTATCCGAGCGCCTGAGCGCTGATTCCGTATCTCCAAAATGCACAGCAGCTTTTTTCATAAGGCTCACAAAGCCTTCAATATCTTTCCTTTGTACCATTTCTGCAATCAGGTTGCACTGGTCGATGTAAGCCTTATGCACCTTTGCCACTTCCGGATTCATCTGTATCATGGCATACAGGTACGGGTTTTGGGCAAGAATCCGCCCCACGAGGTCAAGCATGATATCGTACATGGGGCTCATGAACCTGCGTGATTTTGCAACATCGAATTCAAGCTCCCTGAAAACCGTTCCTATGGTAATATAAGCAAAATGCGTAAGACCCTGGATAACGGCCATCATCCTGTCATGCTCCAGAGCATCCAATATCTCTATATGTGCGCCATTATCCTCGTACAGGCTTTTTATTGCAGGGAACCATTTTGAACTCCTTTCATTGACAGGTGTAAAGATCACTATCTGTCCCCTTATATCCGGAATTGAAGGGCCAAACATCGGATGCGATCCCAGTATCTCAACATTTCGGGGTGCATACTTAATCATCGCTTCCACCGGGCCTGTTTTTATGGAAGTGATATCCATGAGAAGACTTCCTGGAGACATTTTGGGAGCAATATTTGAAATCGTTTTTTCAGTGATATTTATTGGAACAGATATCATGACGATATCACTTGATTTTATTTCATTGTCAAGGTCATCCGCAAAAACTACACCTAACTCTTGTGCAACCTCTTTTTTCTTATTGATACCCCATATGGCAACATCAAACCCATGTTTTTTATAAAACTTCGCAAACCACTGGCCAGTTTCTCCAGTTCCCCCGATTATCAATATTTTCATGCAAGTTTCTCCCTGACAGCCTTTTCCATTATATCAACAGGCGGTATCTTTCCAGTCCATATCTTAAACGCCTCTGCTCCCTGGTACACAAGCATCTTCACACCATCTATTGTTTTTGCTCCAGCTTTTTTTGCTTCCTGGAGCAATCGCGTATTGAGGGGATTATAGACAATATCAAAAACAACAAGGTCACTATGCATTATGTCTGAGGTCACAAGGGTTTCGCCAATGTTCGGGAACATGCCGATAACAGTTGAATTTATAAGAATATCGCTATTCTTGACAAGATTTTTAAGATCATCCAGACCTGATGCATTTATTTTTCCGACACTTCCTGCATCTTTTGCAAGAGAGATTGCTCTTTCCTGTGTCCTGTTGGCAATGGTCACATTGGCTCCCTCTATCGCAAGTGTGAATGCGATCGCTCTTGCAGCGCCCCCGGCGCCCAGAAGCAGGACATTTTCTCCTTTGATCCCCACATCACTTTCGGTGAGTGCCATTTTGGCCCCGAGTCCGTCAGTGTTATAACCAATAATTCCTTTTTTAAAATCAACGGTATTTACAGCGCCAATTTGTTTTGCCAGGTCTGTGGGCTTGACTATTCCAAGAGCTTTCTCCTTCAGGGGAATTGTAAGATTTAAGCCCCCAAAACCAAGCGCACAGGCCCCATGGATCGCATCGTGAAGAGAATCCTTGCTTACCCTGAACGCATGATATTCGCAGTCCATACCAAGTGCTTTAAACGCTGCATTATGCATTGCGGGTGAAAGACTGTGTGATACGGGATCGCCAAGAACGCCGAATAGCTTCATGCTATCCTGATTGAAAGTGATGGTTAAAAAATATTATGATTGAGAATCCACATTATGGCCAGATACCATATGATGCATTTAATACAAGAACTGCAAGTCCGCTCAATACTGCTACAATAACAACGGTTTTTGGCTCGATCAATACAGCTGTCTCTTCAGAATCGTAGTATCTCATTAAACCGGCTGAAGACATCAAGCCGCTACTTTCTTTCTTTTGTGCCATGAAAGATACTAATGTTTTTTATAGGATTTCAAGGTATCGTAAGAAAAACCTATAAAATCTACTTCCTGAATACTTCCAGAAGCATTATGAGGCCGATTACCAATATTGCTGCAGCCCATATTGAAAAATCGAACTCATAAAATGTCGCTATCCCGTACAACAATAAAAGATTACCAAGCCATGTAGTGAACTTACTGATATTGATCTTCCAGGCAATCCGCATCAGGTTCAACAAAAGCAGGATTGCGCCGCATCCTGCATAAATAATTCCCCATTTTTCTGTGTTGTTAATATACTTGAGGCTTTCAAGTATCCAGCTTCCTCCGATAAGAATAAAAAACAATGCCCATGATAATTTTACAAGCTTGAAGTTGAGCATATGCCTGGCGAGGAGTGCCTTTTCATCCATCACGACTTCTACTTTTGCCATGTGCGCCATAATAAACCTCCTGAACTTTAAGGATTTCTCATGCATAACATTGATATGATGTTAGATTCATTTACGGCGATGGTGATGTTATGAGTGAATGTTTCTTATGTCATACTGCTCTTGAACCGGTTAACGACGCTGAAATTGAAGGCGTGGATTTATGTGTTGACTGCTGCGAAAATCTGGATACTGTAATAAGGGATTATGTCTCATCGAGCCCGGGCGGGCTTGACCTTGTCCTGGATATAATCGCAGATGAAATTTCAAATCCTGAAAGCAAACTGAGGGATTCCCTCAAAGATGTTATCCGCGAAGTAATATCTGAAAAGTGAAAAAAAGATTTTGTCTTTTTTTTTTAAATTATTTTTTAATTTGGTACTCTGTAGAATAAGTATAGGACACCTGCTATAATCAATATTACGATCAGAACTGCTAAAATCACCATAGTATCGCTTTTATTGCCATTTGTTTCATTCATGTTCCATCATCCTCTGGTCTTATTAGTACTTTTTATCATATATAAATTCATCCAAAAATTTCGGAGCTTATCCGGGAACCCTGTTGTAGCGTTTTGAAGCCACACTCAACATATCCCTGGGAATAGAATGCTTATTAATAGCCAGATAATTTTTAATTATGGCCAGTTCGTTCTGGTATGCCGGCGCGATCGATTCTGCATAAAGAAGGCCATCGTTTGTAAGGACATATTCATAACGCTGCTGCCACCGCCCCTTTTTTTCAAAATACCGCAGGTCTTCATCCACCATTCCCATCGCTACAAGGAGCTGGATATCCTCGAAAAGCTTATCGCTATATGAGAAGCCGTAACGGGTATGGAACTTGTAATCGAACAAATTCTTTAATTTTTCATCCTTTCCAAGCTCCTTTACGATAGAATATATCTTTGCAATATTTCGAAGCCTTGGCATAGTGATCCTTCCGTCAGCCTCGCTGCTGAACAACCTGTGGGCGCTGTAAAAAATAAGAAGAAGCCCTTCTATCGGGAGATAGTTTTCATTCCTGATAAAACGCAAAAGGTCAGGGGAAAGATTCTCGATGCCCAGCAAGAAATCACAGGATGCATGAGAAAGCGCAGTGTTATCTCCTGCCCTTCCAAATACACATAGCGATATCTGGCGCGAGATAGCCCTCACAAGACCGTTGGCAAGTGTGGATTCATCGTACAGGAAACTCTCCTCCTCACCGATTTTTATGCGTGTGCTTTTTGGTATCCCGCTTGCGACATCAAGGTCAACAAGAACAGATGCACCATATTTATCGGCAAAACGTTTTGCAAGTCCGTCTTCGAACATTTTCTTGGCAATCC
Organism: Candidatus Methanoperedens sp.; assembly: GCA_049301735.1. Lineage (GTDB taxonomy): Archaea > Halobacteriota > Methanosarcinia > Methanosarcinales > Methanoperedenaceae > Methanoperedens. Next base: position 4,703 of record JBAQLI010000274.1, on the reverse strand, counting down.
CATTCCTGGCAATGGTGGAAAGCGCCATTCTTGTCCTGGGATTCAGGTTCTTATGGGTGAATCGCGCCACAGCATTGCAAATGGAGGCGTTTCGGATATTTGCTATTAATTTCCTTGAATTTTCATCCCCATTTGCTTCTATGAAATTTAAAAGATCACTGTCATTGTATGTGGTAAAGAATTTCAATACGGCTTCTTTTACATCATTCCCCGACTCTTTATATCGTGCAAGTGTTTTTTCAAGAGCATGGAGCATCATTACTCTTGCCCCCTGGGTCCCTGGATTATGTATTATTGCAGAATAGTGATGCGCCCTGGCGATCAGCATGGATTCAGCGGCTGTAAGAGCCATGTCCTCATCATAACTGAGTATCCCACCAAGAATGATCCTATCATTATTGAGCGCCATACTTCCAATGATCTGGTCAACATCAACAAGCCCGAAAGAAACACCAGTGTGGTAGGAATCACGCAGCAGGAAATCGATCCTGTCAGCGTCTATATCGTTTGAGATGATCTGGGAAAGATATGGTTTTGAAACGCCCTCAATATCCCCTGTTGCTATTCTGGAGATTTCCTGGAAAAAAGAAGCACCTGCATATGCACCAATTTCAGGTATTATATGTAAAGAACTCGCTATGATGTGTTTTGTGAACATCTCATGGTTCAGGAAATTCTTTCCATTTAATACGGGCTGGTATTGGGGATTACGTTTCAGGATGCTTTCCACTACATGCGAAAAAGCGCAGTGGCCGATATCATGCAGGAGGGCTGCAAGCCTCACTTTCACAATCTCCTCCTCATCCAGCCCCAGTGAACGAGAGATCTTGTCTGCAATGAATAATGTGCCGATGCTATGTTCAAAACGCGTGTGGTTCGCGCCCGGAAATGCAAAGTCGGCAAGACCAAGCTGCTGGATGCGGCGCAGGCGCGCCATCTCGGGTGTATTGATGATGAGCTGCTCAAGCTTGCTTATTGTTACATGACCATAGATGGGGTCGATGAGTGAAGGCATAATTAGTTATTATGATTGAAGGGTATTAAAATGAATCTTTTTTATAGCTGAAGATTTGCAGAGTGCCGCCCTTGTCATCGATTCAAAAAAGGAGAGCATTATTGCAACTGCCCCTCAAGTTCCTTCACTTCCCCATCCCGTCTGTGATACCCCATCTTCCCTATCATCTCCTTGGCAATCGCCAGCTCCTCCCGCGCCTTATCTTTATCCCTCATCGCAAGGTACAGCCGCGCATATCCGAGGCGGCAGTCAGCCTTATGCAAGCCCATCTCCCCACGCTCGGCGATGGTCATGGCTTCGTCGAGGTCGCGCCTGGCTTTATCGAATTCCATCTGCGCAATGTACAGATGCTCGTGCCATAAGACCGCGAGGTAAGTAATCCTGCTTCCCTGCCCTTCGAAGCCAAAAGTCCACAGCCTGGCTAAGGTGTTCTTCTGCCTGAGAGAAATCCAGTGCCCTCTTGCAGGGTTTGAAGGAGATGCGCTCTTCCGAGAGAGGTGGTTTTGCAGAGAAGTATAAAGCTCTTTATTGGATAACGCACGAAGATGAGTGAGAAGATGTCTTGACTGACTCGACAGAGGTATAACTTCAAGAACAAATTTGAAAGTTGGGTAATTAAATCACTATAAAATTAGAAGGGTGCATAAGCACCCCCCAACTCAATTTTATTTTCTGATTTTCTTAATCTTATATCTTCTCCAGTCTCACGCTATCTATACGGTAGGTATCTCCTGCAACCCCAAACTTTGCAAACCAGAACAGGAAACGTCCATCATTTACTGTACCTGTGAATCCTTTTGTTGTAAATTCGGTCGTGAAGGTCTGCCATCCCGTGTTAAGGTTAGCCGTATAATCTAAACCGTAGTTGGTGTACGGTGAAATCTGTTTGAATAACCGCACAACCAGATCACGCCCGGTATTCGAATACGCTGCAAAACTCAACCGGTAGCGTGTATTCGGTTCCAGTATTATCCCTGTCTGGTACAGCTGGATGTTCGTACTGCCGCTGTTCAAAATGACCCTGGCAGAGTTGTTACCTTCAAATCCAGGGGATACTGCGGCAAATGACCCTGTTCCGCCCGTAAAGAACAGCCACGATGTTTTTCCTGATTCAAACCCGGGATTCTTGACGAGATTAACTGAAGCCGTCACGGTCAGGGTAGCATTATTACTTGTTACACTTCCAAAAGCATTCGATACATTCACGCTGAAATTAGCTCCGTTATCAGCCAGTGTGGTAGCCGGTGTCGTATAGGTTGAATCTGTGGCCCCTGGTATTGCCGCACCATTCTTCCGCCACTGATAGGTCAGTGGTGCACTTCCGGCAGCCACTACACTGAATGTTGCAACCAGACCTGCATTAACTGTCTGGCTCGATGGCTGCGTTGTGATGCCTGGAGGGGTGGAGGAGGAAGTTACTGTAAGGGTAGCTGGATTACTCGTAACACTTCCTGCAGAATTCGATACTATAACGCGGAAAATACCCCCATTATCAGATAAGGCCGTTGGCGGGGTTGTATATGATACACCTGTTGCTCCGGGAATGTTCGTGCCGTTCTTTTGCCACTGATAACTCAAGAATGTTCCTGTAGCCACCACACTGAACGTCGCAGTCTGTCCGGCTATTACATTCTGGTTTGCAGGATGAGTTGTGATAGTTGGCAGGGCAGGTGCAATTGCAACCTTCTCCAATCGAACATCATCTATATAGTATATGTCTCCCGCTGTCGCAAAGCCTACAAAGTAGAACATCAGGCGTCCATCATTTACTGTGCCTGAGAAACCTGTTGTATTGAATTCAGTTGTGAAGGTCTGCCAGCTCGTGCCGAGATTGGGTCTGAAGTCCGGTGCGTATCTGGTATATGGTGAAACCTGTTTGAACAATCGCACGACCATATCATGGCCGCTGGACGAATACGCCGCAAAACTCAGCCTGTAGCGTGTATTCGCATTCAATGTTACGCCTGTCTGGTAGAGCTGCATATTAGTGCCGGTACTGACCAGAGCAATCTTTGCAGCTTTTGTCTCTGCATAGCCGGGAGATACAATACTGAAAGTCCCGATACCGTTGGTAAAGAACAGCCATGATGCAGTTCCTGATTCAAACCCGGGGTTCTTGACGAGATTAACTGAAGCTGTCACTGTCAGGGCAGCATTGCTGCTTATTACGCTTCCAACAGCATTCGATATATTCACGCTGAAATTGGTCCCGTTATCAGCCAATGTCGTGGCAGGTGTCGTATATATTGAACTCGTGGCGCCAGATATTGCCACGCCATTTTTCTGCCACTGATAAGCCAGCGGTGCAGTTCCTGTAGCTATTACGCTAAATGTTGCAGTCTGACCTTCAGTAACTACCTGGCTTATTGGTTGTGTTGTTATTATTGGGGCAACGGGTGCAGGATTGACCGTCAATGTAGCATTACTGCTTAATACATTTCCGACTGCATTCGATACGTTCACACTGAAATTGGCTCCGTTATCAGTAAGTGCCGCAGCAGGTGTAGTATACGTCGAACCTGTTGCACCTGATATTGCCTCGCCATCCTTCTGCCATTGGTACGCTAATGGCGCAGTTCCTGTAGCTTCCACGCTGAATGTTGCAGTCTGTCCTTCAATAACAGTCTGGCTCAACGGCTGTGTTGTAATAACTGGAGAAACGGGTGCTGGATTCACAGTCAGTGTAGCATTACTGCTTATTACATTTCCGACTGAGTTTGATACGTTTACACTGAAGTTAGCTCCGCTATCAGCCAACGTGGCGGCCGGGGTAGTATAGGATGAACCTGTTGCGCCAGGTATTGCCACGCCGTTTCTCTGCCACTGGTATGCCAACGGTGCAGTCCCTGTAGCTATTACGCTAAATGTTGCAGTCTGACCTTCAGTAACTACCTGGCTTATTGGTTGTGTCGTGATGAGCGGAGCAATGAGTGCCGGATCCACTGTGACTATCGCATTATCTGCAATACTGCCGTTCGTAGCATTTACAAAGGCAATTCCCGCAAGTAGCGCAGTAAATGTGGTAGAAGCGTTCCCATTACTATCTGTCAGTACGTTCAGGGGAGATACACTACCCACTGTCTGGTTGCTGCTTGACCATGTAATATTGATCCCGGATATTGGATCGCTGTTCTGGTCACGGGCTGTGGCAGTGAATGTATGTGTACTTCCCGCAACCATCGTGATAGTCGGGGGTGAAACTGTTATGTTTATAATGGAAGGAATAACCTCCGTGGTCGTTGATATGGTCGTATTTATATTCGGATCAGCCTGCGAAGCCGCTGTCACGTTAACAACAAAGGTACCAGTCGATCCATTTGTAACATTGAGCAGGACAGTTCCGTTCACGCCACCACCAAGAGTAACGCTGGGCACGCTAAGGGCCGCCGCAGCATTTTGCTCGTTGGTGACAGTGAGATTGAATGTATCCTCTACATTCCCGGTGTTATTGACCATCAGGACATAGGTTGCATTAATATTGACAGACGTGGTCAGGGTCGCCGATGGCCCTCTGTTAACAACAAATTCCAAGCCGTGAGTTATCAGGAAATTCGTAAAATTGTATCCTCTTCAAAAGTAATGGTAAACCTTGCATAAACAAAACATTATGAATATCACACAGGTCTACAGAATACGGTTTGCAAAACATTACTCTTCATAACACAGAGAGTTACCATGGTTTATGAAG
>JBAQLI010000273.1:0-11110 GCA_049301735.1 Candidatus Methanoperedens sp. | reverse complement strand
TCTTTCCTAATACGGAAAAACCAATATACAATGCAACGACTGCAAGGATAATGGCAATAACTAATTGTATAATCCCTACGACTGCGTTTACTAGTTCCATATATTCACCTCACGCTTTTAGCGCAATCTTATATTGCAATTAGGGTAATATATAATTATTGTGATGGCTTTAATATATTACATTCAATCAAGATACACAAGTGCTTTATTCGGGCATACCTTAACGCAGAGCATGCACAAATTGCATTTTTCATGATCCACACTGGCAATACCATCCACACGCGTCAAAGCCGTGGTCTTGCAAACACCATCGCACTTCCCGCATTTCTTACATCCGAGAACAATAATAAAACCTGCGGTTTTCATTCATAATCTATTTAAACTTAAATGTATAGATAGGTTTTGTACTAATTGTGCAAAACACAGGATTATTATGCCAAGATCAATTCCGGAAATGATCCGGGGAAATTTCAAATGTGACGATATCGCAAAGTGTATCCTCGGTCTTAAAACCATCGATATAGATGCCTACAAAGTACTTGTAGTAAAAGGGCCAATGACAGCAGAAAGCCTGGGTGAGATCCTTACACGTGAGCGAAGCACTGCTTACAGGTCTTTACAGAACCTGATGACAAGCGGTCTTGTTCACCGCGAGACAAAAACCATAACCGAAGGCGGGTATTACTATGAATATAAAGCGCTTGAACCTGCAAAGCTAAAAGAGATGGTAGAAGGAAACATCGATGACTGGTATAATAAAATGAAGAAAATAGCAGCTAATATTGATAAGGAAATAATGAAATAAATATTTATATATAATTATATATTATACTATAACTTCAAATTCCGAAAATACTATCGCACACTTCTTCTGTTTTTTCCCTGAATTCCTTCTGGGAAAAACCCATCATTGCTGCTGCTAACATGGCGCCGCCTGCGCCTACTCCTTCCTTCACATCCCCATTCTCATACATACGAAGCCCTTTTCTCCTCGAATTTCCAAAACCGGGATCAGCAGCAAAAGATTCGTAGCCCAGGATTTCAGTCATTCCCCTGAAATTAGCGCTTTTATCGTCAGCAACATATCGCGTAGTTGCAATGGAAACATCACGCACAAGGCCAAGATGTTTAATGACACTAAGGACAGATACCATCTGGGTCCCGCCAGCAAGGACAGTCTTTTTATTGAGCCCGCCAACAAGTCCTGCCGCTGCTGCCATCATCGGGTCTCCAAGACTTTCAACTGCATTAAGCGGGCTGTTCCTTAAGCTTCCAAAAGATATTCCTGAATTTTTCATTGCTTCTTCTACCACTTTATTCTTTATTTGCAGTGGGTTTTTCGGAAAGCTCGATGAGACCTTACCGTCATATCCAAGAGCCCTGAGCACACCCATTGCAGTAGTTGTCCCGCCGGGCACGCTCTCACCGATAAACACAAAATCCGAAAGTTGTCCGAGTTTTTCACCAAGTGACTTTGATTTATTGAAAATGTCAAGCGCATCAACAACTGCATGACCTTTTCGAATATCACCGCCAGGATGGGTATTCAGGTCTATGGTGGGAATCATGGGACGGACGCGAAGCCCGGAGTTAATAAAAATACAGGGGATCCCGGTAAGCAGCATTGAAGCTCTTGTCAAAACTGCGGGAGAGGGGGCGCCTGACGGCGTCATTGCCGGTTCATTGATGCTTATGGCATTTCCCGTCTCCACAAGTTCTGCATCTGCGGCAGGAGTAAAATCGGTGAGTTCCGGGGATTTTCCTGCTGCAGATATATTGGGGATTTTAGCCGTTTCCGTATTTGCAAGTATGCAAAGGAACAGGGGTTTTTCAGGACTAAAATCCAGGTTGGGCTTAACCCACATTTTTTCCTATAACAGGTTTGATGTTTCTATGTTGACCGAAGTCGGGCTTTTCACGATATTTCCCATTTTTGCACCAACCAGGTTCTCAATACCTTTCTCGGCTGCAATATCCACAATGCGCTGGGTTATAACACCGTCAAACACTATACTTTTGATGTTGCCATTTGCATCTTTCAATGCTGTTGCAAGATCACGAACTGGCACTTCATTGATCGTATTATTATTCTCATCTATGAAGCGAGCGCTAAGTGTGCCGCTCAAATCGTTTATATGTTCCTGGAAAGGACTTTCCTTTACCTCTTTTTCATATTTTGGTTCTTTCCTGGGTTCGAATCTGGATTCAACTCTTGGTTCAGTTCTTGTTTCTGCCCTGGATTCAAATCTATGTTCTATCCTTGGTTCCGCTTTTGTCCTTTGTCTTTCCTGTTCTGCAACCGGTTCAATTTCTACAGGTCCTTCCCTGACAGGTTTTGTTTCCACTTCTTCCGGAAGTATAGGTTCGCCTTTTCCAGCTTTCTTCTTTGTTGCTGCAAGAATCGCTATTCTTCTCTTCTTGTTAACCTGGTAATAATCAAATGCCTGCTCAACAGGTATTTTCTGCCTTAATGATTTTACAACTTCTTTCTGGACAAGTTCCTCAACGCCTTTCCCGTCCGGGGCCCGGGCAATGAAATCCACATCCGCGACCTGGAGCAATTCCTTTATGATCAGTTCTCCGCCCCTGTCCCCATCCGTGAAGGCTGTAACAGTCTTCTTCTTGCAAAGATCCGCAACTGCCTGCGGCACATTCGTCCCGCCAACAGCTATTGCGTTCTTGATGCCGTAGCGAAGAAGGTTCAGGACATCTGCCCGCCCCTCAACAACGATAATGGCATCGGAATCAAGCACATTCGGGCCCATGGGGATGTTATCTTTCCCGTATGTGGTCATTTCCTCTATCCTTACGGATTGCCTTACCTCATCAATGATCTCCTGGCTTTCCGGAAGCATTTCATCGAACATGGCTGTAAGGACCTGCTTTGCCCTGTCCACTATCTGTTTTCTTTTCGAACTCCTGACATCTTCAATTTTCACAATGCTGATATTGGAAATGCAAGGACCGATCCTGTCAATGGTTTCAAGGCTTGCTGCAAGAACTGCGGTCTCAACTTTGTCAAGACTTGAGGGTATATCTATTGTTCCTGCCGATTTACCCATGTTTGATTTTATGTTGACCTCAAGCCTTCCGATCCTGCCGCTCTTTTGCAGTTCCCGCAGGTCAAGATCCGCGCCTATTAACCCTTCGGTTTGTCCGAATATTGCCCCGACAACATCCGGGCGTTCTATTACTCCGTCTGCTTTTATCGTAGCATGAATGATATATTTCGTTGTATCTGAATTTTGCATAATGTACCCTCCCTTTGAACCGTGTTAGAAAAAGATTTCATTAGTTTGAGCTTTTATTATTTTTGAAAGTACCTATCCTGAACTAAAGTACCTTATTAGTCCCGGACTCTTTGACTTTCTCTTATAACCCAAACCGTGAATGACAAGTAACATTGATCTATCAGGCCACAATTGGTATTTGTGACCCCTCTGTATAATTATGAAATATCTAATTCTAACGACTTTTCGCTGGATGATGTTCGCATGGATGCATGATTTTTCCATCTATGCAAACCCGTGCTTAATAAGATATATCCCTTTAAAAACCTTGCGGTCTTATGGCTGAAATCTCATAACTTAGATTATAATCATAAATGGATTTGTTATTTTTATTTTTATTCACATATCTAATAATATATCGCCAGTGTTCATCCTCTTTCCGAGTTAAATTTATATACTATTAGAGCTATCGTCTGCTTCCCCAACGAGAGAAAAAAATGCCCGAATATACTTTGTTTTTAGGTTGTATCATCCCCGCACGTTTCCCTTTCATGGAAAAATCAACCAGGCTTGTATTATCACAGCTCGGTTGCATTCTTCACGATCTTGAAGGATTTACATGCTGCCCTACAAAAAGCATCATTAAGCCGATCGGAGATCTGGCATGGTACGTAACAGCTGCAAGAAATCTGGCCATTGCGCAAAAAGCAGGCCATAACCTTCTGGTCCCGTGTAATGGTTGTTACAGCACATTAAAATCTGTGGAAGTGGAAATGCGTACAAATCCCGGAATGCGGGACGAAGTAAACGCAATTCTTGCTTTTGCCGGCCTGGAATATACAGGAACGGTCGAGGTAAAACATCTTGTTGAGGTGCTTCATGATGAGATCGGTTTACCGAAGATCAAACAGCACCTCATAAAATCATTCGATGGCATGAGAATAGCACCCCATTATGGCTGCCATATGCTTCGTCCCAGTTCATCAATAACCTTTGATGACCCCAATAAACCAAAAAAATTCGATGCTTTAATAGAAGCACTCGGCGCAAAAAGCATCGACTATGAAACAAAAATGCTATGCTGCGGCGGCAATCTCAATACTGCGGATGAACCAGAAGAGGCAACGGCCCTTGCACGTATGAAACTGATGGAAGTCACAAAAAAAGCGGATGCAATAGCACTTACCTGTCCGTCATGCTTCATGCAATACGATTCACGCCAGTATATGATGCAAAAAACAGGAGAAAAATTGAACGTCCCGGTTCTATTTTATCCTGAATTGCTTGGTCTTGCAATGGGTTTCTCAACGCAGGAACTTGGAATGGATATGCACAGGATCGATTCGGCAGAATTCCTGTCGAAGTGGGATTCAAAATATAAATACCTGAAGACTTTAAAAGAAGTGTTCGATCTCCCCGCCATCCGTAAATGTTACGAGTGCGCAGCTTGTGTTAATGACTGTCCTGTTGTAAAGATAAACCCGGATTTCAATCCAAATGAAATAATTGGAAGATTACTTTCAGGTGAACTTGAGGAAGTAATAGGATCCCACAACATTTGGCAATGCGTTGACTGTTATACCTGTTATGAACTCTGTCCGCAGAAAATGGGAATGAATAAGATTTTTGACAAACTCAAGCATATGGCTATTCAAAGAGGAAAGGGGCCAAAAGGTTTTGCTGCAAGTATCGAGATGTTCAGGAAAGACGGAAGACTTGGTGAGCCAACAAGTGTGCGAAAGAAACTGAAGCTGGCAGAGCCACCAAAAAGCGGCGGAGAAGAATTGAAGAAATTACTTGATCGTATTAATTATAAAGGAGAAGAAAATGAAATCTGATGGAATACCGTCTGGATGTGCGATATCAGGATTAATGAGCGAAGATGGAAGACGCATTGGTGGCAAAGTGATTATCCAATCCATTGCCTGCATGCACGACCGTTCAAACGGGCTTGGCGGAGGGTTTGCAGCCTATGGTATTTATCCGAAACGAAAAGACATGTATGCTTTTCACATGATGTTTGATAATATGCAGGCAAAAGAGAACACTGAAGAGTTCTTCAAGGATCATTTCAACGTTGATAAGGATGAAGCCATACCCACGCAAAGGCAAAATGGCGTATCGAATCCTCCAATTCTATGGAGATATTTTCTTGAGGTGCCTGAGAATAAACTTGAATTCCTTTCAGAGAGAGATTATGTCACAAAAACCGTAATGAAGATACACTCCGAGATAGATGGGGCTTTTGTTGCATCAAGCGGCATGAACATGGGTGCTTTCAAAGGTGTGGGCTATCCTGAAGACATAGGGAGTTTCTATAAACTGGAAGATTACAATGCATATATATGGACATCCCATGGCAGGTTTCCCACAAATACACCAGGCTGGTGGGGTGGCGCTCACCCGTTCACTCTTCTTGACTGGTCTGTGGTGCATAACGGTGAAATATCCTCTTACGGGATCAACAAGCGCTATCTTGAGATGTTCGGTTACAAGCTTGAATTAAGAACCGATACCGAAGTTATCGCTTATATGTTCGACCTGCTCGTTCGAAAGCATAAGCTACCAATTGAAAAGGCAGTTGAAGCGCTTGCAGCGCCATTCTGGAAAGATATTGACCGCATGGAACCGCAGAAAAAGAAAATAGCAATTGCCCTGAGGCAGGTATATGGAAGTACTCTTTTAAATGGACCTTTTAGCATAATAATTGGACATAACCGGGGCATGATCGGATTGAACGACAGGATCAAACTTCGCCCTATGACAGCCGCCCGAAAGGACGATATGCTTTACATGGCATCTGAGGAATCTGCGATCCGGGAAATCGCTCCAGATCTTGATGAAGTATGGAGCCCCAGGGCAGGAACACCTGTTTTTGGGACATTAAAGGCAGAGGTGGAATAATGGAATCACAACTGCCTGCAGAATTCATTGTTAATGTTGACCATGAGCGATGCCGGAAATGTAAACGTTGTGTAATTAATTGCAGTTTCAGCGCTATTGAATTCAAGGATAAGGTCACGACAAACAACAGGCAGTGCGTGGCCTGTCACAGGTGCGCTACATTCTGTCCTGAAAACGCTATAACGATCACCCAAAATCCTCTTGATTACAAAGATGGCTACAACTGGTCGCCTGAGATCAGGAAAAATATTCTCAAACAGGCTGAAAGCGGCGGTATCATACTGACGGGCATGGGCAATCCCAAACCATATCCGATTTACTGGGATCACATGTTGATAGATGCCTGCCAGGTGACAAATCCCTCAATTGACCCGTTACGTGAGCCAATGGAGCTTCGCACATATCTTGGCGCTAAACCTGAATCCCTTGAATTTGAGGGAGATATAAATAATATCAGTCTTAAGACAGAACTTGCGCCGCAGGTGAAACTGGATATTCCAATTGTTTTCGCGGCGATGTCCTATGGCGCCATAAGCCTGAATGCCCACAAGGCGCTTGCAATGGCAGCAAAGCGCATGGGGACGCTCATGAATACAGGCGAAGGCGGTCTACACGAAGACCTTGCGGGTTATACTGACAGGATAATCGTCCAGGTTGCATCAGGGCGTTTCGGTGTAACAAGCAAATACCTGAACAACAGCGCTCTTGTTGAGATCAAGATCGGGCAGGGCGCAAAACCAGGAATTGGGGGCCATCTGCCTGGTGAAAAAGTTGGAGAGGATATTTCAAAGACCCGTATGATACCTGTTGGCACAGATGCACTATCTCCTGCGCCGCATCATGATATTTATTCAATTGAAGACCTATCGCAATTGATCTATGCAATAAAAGAGACCACAGATTATAAGAAACCCGTATCTGTAAAGATCGCGGCTGTTCATAATGTCGCTGCCATCGCTAGTGGCATCGTGCGGGCAGGCGCTGATATAGTAATGATAGATGGCTTCAGGGGCGGAACAGGAGCTGCTCCCATGATCATCAGGGATCATGTAGGAATACCCATTGAGCTTGCCCTTGCCGCAGTTGATGACCGGTTGAGGCAGGAAGGTATCCGCAACCGCGCTTCTATCCTTGTTGGAGGAAGCATCAGGCAGAGCGCTGATGTCGTTAAGGCTATTGCGCTTGGGGCTGATGCATGTGTCATAGGCACGGCATCACTCATTGCAATGGGCTGCCGCGTATGCCAGAAATGCTACACAGGCAACTGCGCCTGGGGCATTGCGACACAAAAGCCTGAACTTGTGCGCCGGCTGAACCCGGAAGTAGGGGCGGACAGGTTGTGCAACCTGCTTACTGCATGGGGGCATGAGATCCAGGAAGTGCTTGGATCACTTGGGATAAACGCGATTGAGTCTTTGCGCGGAAGCCGTGAGCGTTTGCGAGGGGTTGGATTAAGCCAGGAAACACTTGACATTCTTGGCATAAAACATGCAGGAATAGGACAGTGATAATTATGAGAATAGACGCAAAAGGCATGCATTACAGGCCAATGAACAAGATGATCCGCGATGCAGTAGCATCAGGCGAGAAAGAGTTCGAGCTTGATAACGTGTGCGGGCAGAGGTATATCGGCGCAGGGCTGAACGAAAATGTAAAAATCACTATTAACGGCACGCCTGGTAATGACCTCGGAGCTTTTATGAATGGACCGAAGATCATCATTAACGCTAACGGGCAGGATGGTCTTGCGAACACCATGAATGCGGGTGAGATCATTGTCCACGGCAATGTGGGCGATATCATCGGTTACGGGATGCGCGGCGGGAAGTTTTACATCAAAGGAGATGTGGGCTACCGTGTGGGTATCCATATGAAAGAATATAAGAAACAGGTACCAATTATCATAGCTGGCGGCACAGCAGGTGATTTTTTCGGCGAATACATGGCAGGCGGAATAATGATCCTTCTTGGCATGAACGGAAAGAGTCCGCTAGTTGGCGATTATGTCGGGACTGGCATGCATGGAGGTGTAATGTACATCCGCGGGAAAGTTGACCCGTACCATCTCGGAAAAGAAGTGAGCTGCCTTGAATTGAGCGAGGATGATATAAAGCTCATTAGCGGATATCTTAAGGAATATTGTGAATATTTCGGATTTGACTTTAACGAGATCATGAGTGGAAAGTTCACAAAGCTGGTACCGCTGTCGCTCAGGCCGTACGGGAATATGTATGTGTATTGAATAGATGTAGCTTCAAGCGTATAACTAGAAAGAGTTAATGTAAAATCCAATTCACAATCTTGACGGTCAATTACTGTATATGATCCAAGCTCATCTTATCCATAGATTTAAGCTCATCTTATCCATAGATTTACTCTAAGTCTCTATTATTGCTTGGAAAATCAAGTTTACAACAAGATATTATCGATTATAATCAAATCATGTTGGTAATTGTCCCAAAGTGCAACACAGAATTATAGTTGGTTTTATATCCGAATGCCTCCCCTATCAAGATAATTGATAGATTGATGACTTTATTTGACATTGAGAAATAGGTGTACATGGATACTAATGGATATACATGCTCAACCTTATATACTACACAAAATATTGTGTAAGCAGAAATATTAAAGGAGTTATACAATGTCCCATGAAGAGAATAAAAATTGCTTTGTGATAGCCCCAATTGGCGATGAAGGTAGTGAGGTTCGTCGCAGGTCTGATCAGGTATTGAAACATATCATTGCACCGGCTGCTAAAGAATGTGATTACGAGACAATTCGTGCAGATAAAATTTCTGAACCTGGTTTAATAACATCTCAAGTAATTCAACATCTAATCGATGATTCATTAGTAATTGCTGATTTGACTGGAAGAAATCCAAATGTATTTTATGAGCTTGCAATAAGGCATGCCATTAAGAAACCTATTGTTCAAATTATTCAATCCGGAGAATCTATTCCTTTTGATGTTGCAGCCACAAGAACAATCCAATTTGATCACAAAGATTTAGACAGTGTTGCAAAATGCAAAGAGGAGCTTATGAAGCAAATTCGTTCGGTAGAAGATAATCCGAGTTTAGTAGACACACCAATCTCAACCGCTATTGAACTTAAATCGCTTAGACAAAGTGAAAATCCATTAGAAAAAAGCAATGCTGAAATTATCTCGATGCTTCAGGATCTAAAAAATATGATAGGAGATTTAACTACCAAGAAAGAACGTGATGCTTCTGGCAATGAAATTAAAATTGAATATCTATGGCCTCTTTTAGCAGAAGCATATTCCAAGAAAGATAAAATTACAGCTTGGAAATGTATGAAAGAGGAATTTGACGATAAAAAAAGGAAATCTCTATTTGATTTAGATTAGAGCCAAATAATTAAAATTCTCTTTTTCATTAACCAATTATCTATTTAAAGAAACTGCATATAATTCTTAGTAATACGCTTGTTTAAGAAAGACAGCCAGATTCAGTTCATGAAACTAATAAGCAGACAGATTCCTAATAAAAATACAGTGGAAGGATGAAATCATTTTATGGTTAGCTATTTAGCCATGTTCAATAAATAAGAGTATGTATATGCAGCCAGTTTCGTCTATTACTAATATTGGTCAGGTAAATCTTCGATATGATTCGGTAGGTTTTGTTGGGTCACTTTCACCTGTCATATGGTTTAGATTAATGTTGACGGGTATGCCACGGACTGAGCAACAACAAGCTAGACCAGAAGAACTTATGGTAAGTGATATAAAGGGACAGCTATTATTAAGTGATGGCATAAGAATAGGTTCGCTGACGTCTGAAAAACCATACATAAACTTATATCGAAACAACGAGCACACTCTTGAACTATATATAGAATTAGATCATTACAAACTCCATCAAATAGAAAAATTCAGAAAGGGAAGCGAACTTGTATTACAAATGAACATAAATTTTATTGTCGAAAAACAGGGTCAACCACAAAATAAAGAAATTGGCAGCTTTAATAACCTAAGGTTTGAAATTCCTAAGAGTGAATGGGTAGAAAAAATACTTCCTAACATTGGTTTCAAAGATGTTTCTCTTATAGAATTACCTAAAATAAACCCCCAGTGGCAAAAAATAATAGAGCATATTAATGAGGCATGGCATCAGCATTCAATGGGGAAGTATGATAAAGTCCTTACTGAAAGCAGAAAAGCGTTAGAAAGTTTAGCTGATGAAGTAAAAAGGAAAGGGTTTGTGAAGACTATAAAAAATGACAAAGATGAGGAAAAAACAATTCCTGACTGGAAAAGATTTTTTAACAGCGAGCATGCAGGTGATACAATTGGAGCTATAAATCAAAAATTTAATGGATTTTTATCAGCAAGTGCTCATGTGGGAAAAGCAATAAATAGAGAAGATGCTGATTTTGCATTGTTGGTTACACATGGTATGGTCACGTTGGTAACAGAAAATCTTATGAAGAAGACAGAGGAATTACAGTAGTTTGGGGATAATCCGATCCATAGATTTCAGTCACCTCATAAGTTCACATTATTCTCATAAAAATCCTCTCCCAATCTTGACGGTCAATTATAGTATTGAGCCAAGACGGTCACCCAGACGATTGCCAATACCAATTGTGAAACATATTATTTTCATGAGGTAGCTGGTTGCCTTTCTTAAACAAGCGTATTACGAAAAATTATACGCAATTTTTCAATAAAATAAAGACATATTTGAGTAATAAAAATCATTTTATTATATAATTTAAAAAATAAAACATGTATTAGAAAATTTTATAAACTCCTGAGTAAATTTCGTTATTATTTTATGCTTAAAGTTAAAAAATTTTGGATATTTGCTTTAGTAGTAGCGAGATTGTCGGAAAAGTCCTCTAACTTTAAAAAATTTTAATTATTGTTAAGACAAACTGTTCTGAATATTTTATCCAATAAACATTATGTAGCGAAGCATTTATATATCTTTAGAGTTATTTATAAC
>JBAQLI010000272.1:0-4307 GCA_049301735.1 Candidatus Methanoperedens sp. | reverse complement strand
AAGGTGCAACAAAACCTCTTGGAGCGTGGGGGCACACTTAAATTAATCATTCATAGAATTTTTGAGAAAGGTATTTACCCTGTTCTTGGAGTAATAGTCCTCGATAGTTTATTCCAGCGCAGAACCTGGCGAAGAAGAAAGACCGAATGGTTGATGCATATATTCATTTTCTGGGGATGGTTCGGGTTGTTTATATTGACAATGACTGCTGCTGCAGCCGAATTCTATGGGCCGTTCATCCTGAATGAAGGTATAGGCCAGCCAAAATTATTTATCGATACATTTGCGGCTCTGAAAACCCCTAATCTCATATTTTCTTCAATGTTAACTATTGGCATAATTATAGCGATCGTGAGAAGAATCTTTTTTGCAGATGTCCCACCTGCAAGATTCACAAGCGTTGATTGGATATCAATTACCGGGATTGCTATAGTTATATTATCAGGAATCCTTGCTTATTATCTCAGGATAGATTATTATGGAATAACGGGGCGCATGTTAATTAGTCAATATGAATTTACAGTTCCAAAATTCTTCAATAATCCTACTGTCCTTTTTCATGAGGTATTTACCCTGCTGTTCTGCGTTGGCTATTTACCATACAGCAAACTCTTCCATATGTTTGTTACCCCGCTTGTAATTATGATGAACAAAGGTGGCTATGTTGAAGTCAATGCATAGGAGAAAATAATGTTAGTTATATAACGAACAATATTTAAGCATAAATCAATATATAATAAAATCATGGCTAAAAATAAACCTGCAATCTCGCTTGAAAATTTTACCCCCACACAACTGATGGAGTATGACGCTTGCACACGATGTGGTGAATGCGTCAAGTATTGTCCTACATATGAGGGCAGAAATAAAGATCAGAATATCGAGCCCAGAGATAAGATCCTGCGGTGGAGAGAGTTTGTAACAAGGAGTTATGGCTGGAAAGCCAGGCTCTTCGGACCGGCAGCTATTCCGCCTGAGGAAATTAAAAAGTACACGGATGACCTGTACAACTGCACAACTTGTGGAATGTGCGGCACTGTTTGCTGCGCTGGCATAGATACCATAGAACTCTGGGAATCAAACCGCGCCAATCTCGTGAAGCATGGGACAGGACCTTATGGTAAGCAAAATCTATTCCCAAAACTAATAGGAGAAGGACATAATCCTTATATGAAACCGCAAAAAGACAGGCTTGCATGGATGACACCCGATATTAAAATAGCAGATAAATCGGATATCGCATACTTTATTGGCTGCACAGCAGGATACAACCAGCAGGTGCTTGGTGTCAGCACGGCAAGGATTTTGAACAAACTCAATATTCCATTTATGGTACTTGGTGAGGACGAATGGTGCTGTGCCTCTGCGCTCATAAGGACAGGGCAGCAGCATTTAGGTGATGTGCCAAAGCAAGCTGCACTGCATAATGTCGAAGCGCTCAAAGCAAGAGGTGCAAAGAGAGTTATATTCGCATGCGCCGGATGTTTCAGGGCCGCCAGGATAGACTGGCCGCGAGCATATGGAAAAGAATTACCCTTTGAGGCAATTCACATGTCACAATTCCTTGCAGAGCAGCTTAATGATGGAAAGATTAAATGGGAAAAGACGTTGAACAAGACCGTGACCTATCATGATCCCTGCCATCTCGGAAGACATGTTGGCGTATTTGAGGAGCCCAGAAACGTCCTTAAGAGCATGCTAGGCGTCAAGCTTGTAGAAATGGAGAGAAACCGCAATGAACAGCGCTGCTGTGGTGCCGGTGGAGGTGTTAAAGCCGGTCTCCCTGACCTTGCACTTGCTGTTGCTAAAGATCGCATGAATGATGCCAAAGCAACCGGCGCCAAGGTATTGATCAGCACATGTCCATTCTGCAGGCGTAACCTTCTTGATGGTAGAGATGACCTCAAGATGGATATGTACGTGGACGACCTTGTGGTTCTAACTGCAAACCTGATGGGGCTCTCAACAGATATCAAACAACCCACACCGGGTGCCCCAAAAGAGAGCATCAGCGACCTGTTCAGGACCCAGACAATACCACCAAAAATAAAATAATAAGAATTTATTAAAAGGAGGTTTTTAAATGAAGAAAATGACAGAACAGCATCTTATCAATGCATTTGGAGGAGAAAGCCAGGCAAATATGAGGTATTTGCATTTTGCAGATCAGGCGGAAAAAGAAAAATTCAATAATACGGCACGCTTATTTCGCGCAATCGCTCATGCGGAATATATCCATGCAGGAGACCATTACCGGGAGTTGAAACACCTGGATGGGGGATTTGTCGCAAATAGCATGGCAGCTTTTGGCCCTGGCGATTCCATGAAAAACCTCAAACTTGCCATCGCGGGTGAGACATTTGAAATCGAGGAAATGTATCCAGTATACATGGAAGTGGCAAAATTCCAGGGAGAAACAGGGGCACAAAAAAGTTTTGAATGGGCGTATGGCACTGAAAAAATGCATAAGCAGCTTTATGAAAAAGCACTGGATTCTGTTAATTCAGGAAAGGACGTTAAACTCGGACCTATCCAGGTTTGCGAAGTTTGCGGATATACCCTGGAAGGAGAAGCACCTGATAAATGTCCACTGTGCAATGCATCCAAAGACAAATTTAGTGCATTTAAATAGCTTTAAAAATAATCTAATCAGCAATGCCAATAGACCCCATCTGCAAGATACAAGTTGATGATAAAACCCCGTTCAAATCGGTTTATAAGAACAAGGAATATTATTTCTGCACTGAGAATTGCAAAAAGAAATTCAATGAACTTGATAAAAGCGTAATCAGGGTCAGGCGGTCATTAAAAGATAAAGAACGCATATCATTCGGCAAGCTCAAGCGAGAAATCATTGACCCTGGAATCTGCACGCTATGCGGAGCCTGTGTAGCAAGCTGTGAAGTGTTAAATGTTGTGGGGGGAAAACCTGCCCTGAAAGGGCCTTGCACTGCCTGCGGTGTATGCTACAACCAGTGCCCTCGCACCATAACCACGGAATCAAGCCTCATAGGGAATGTGCGAGATGTCTTTACAGCAAGGACAGTGCTGCCAGAGGTTAAAGGGCAGAATGGCGGAGTGGTCACGTCAATGCTGCTCTATGGTCTTGAAGAAGGACTGATAGACAGCGCCGTTGTAACTGTGAAAAGCGAGGAAGAGCCTTGGAAACCAGTGCCAATAATCGCGCAGACAAGGGAAGATATCCTGCGCTCACAAGGCTCCATATATGTGCATTCACTGACCATGGAAACCCTGATGAGCGCAATAAAAAGAGGCTCACGTTCCATCGGCTTTGTAGGTCCTTCGTGCAACATCGATGCAGTTTATAAAATGCAGAATTCACCTTATGGATTGTTGCATAGGTTCATGCACTGTCTGTACAGACCTGACGGCTGAGAAAGCTGATATCTCTTTTGGCGGCGTGGGTTCAAAGGAAGGATACACCACTGTACTTGCCCGTACCGGGTTGGGGCTTGAGCTTTTTAAAGATGCTGAGGATAGAGGGTATATTAAGATAGAGCCACTTGAGATAGAAGGGCTTGAAAGAGTTCTGCGCCAGGCAAGAGCCAAGAAAGTGCAGATGTACATGATAAAAAGAAGGATTGAAACGGGCGCCTTACCCATTCAACCTTTTATGGTGGGCGGAGAATAACCGTACCATGAACCTTCCTGGCCCAGATGATACAATGCAGCTTCAAGAATCTCTTTGTGACCTTTCTCAAAAATCACGAGCTTTAAAAAAAGATCTTTGCTTGACCTGATGCCAGTTTCCTGGGCGCTATTTGAATATAATTCTATTGACCTCTCTTCAGTTCTGATCCCAATTTTCAGGGCTTCCTGTGTTTCGGTTATGGTCATCGGCTCAAGTGATTCTGGGAAAACCCGCCTAGCTTGTTCCCTGTTCTTTTCATCCATCACCCCTTCTTCAATGGGTTTTCCTGATATCTGCCGGTACTCTTTCTCAAGGAGCTGCTTGTGGTCCCCTTCATCCCTGGAAAGCCTTCTGAAAATCGATTTACCATTTTCTTCCTCAACGATGTCGCTAAATATCGAATAGTATTCCTGGCCATAGATCTCGATCGAAATCGCTTCTTTCAGAATATCAAGAATATTGATTTGATTCTCCGTATTAATCACCCATTAAAGGTTGATCTCAAACGATAATAAAGGTAGTGTAATGATTAAATAGTTTGCACACCATGCAATATTCTGGGAGTTTTTATGGCAATAAATAAATTGAACATACTTATCGTCTTCTACAGCATGACCGGAAATGTTGCAAAACTGGCAAAAGCGGTAGCTGAAGG
>JBAQLI010000271.1:0-15617 GCA_049301735.1 Candidatus Methanoperedens sp. | reverse complement strand
CCGACAAACCGAGGGTAATTATTAGGATTTTAAGCTGGTTTTGAGGAGAAAAATCTATTTTTCTTTAAGAAAATGGTAAAAATCATATCCGGGGGATAAAATTATGAGGGTTAAACGACAATCTCATCTAATTTAAAGGTACGGATTTCTTGCGTAGTTTTTCTGTTTTAATGCTTTATAATCCTTATCCGCCATCAAACCTTGCATGAACCTCTTCAGAGATATATTTCGCTACTTACTACAGAAAAATTTTTATAATGTATTGAATTGTAATGTAAGTAAAAAGATTCCGTACGGGTTAGTTGTTCCGTTTTTTCATGCAAGAACACTATTTCAAAACATCCACAAGCGCAACCCTTTCCAGGACAAGTTCAGGGATCTTTTCAACACCAACAGCTTTGATCTCTTCATCAGTAATATTGAAAATGTCCATCAAAGCCCTGTTCTTTGATCCTTCATATTGCACAACATCCTTCGGCATAATATCAAACACAGATAGATCAATCTCCTCACCGATAGCCACAAGTACAATACTGTTCTTTCCATTATGCATACCGATTTTCATGGCACGGTTTATCTGGCGCGTGCCTGATGCATAAAGCATTATTTCTTTCCCAAGGTCGTTTGCGATATTCCTGCCTGTTTTGAATGAATTAATTGCTTTTTCGATAGCGAACATGAGATGAGTTTTACCAGCCAGTTTATCAGCATCAAGCGCCAGGATAACTATATCTTTTTCCTTCCTCATTTCTTTAATTTTTATAAGGAAAATTTCAATATCCTCGATAAATATTGTACCTTGCAGGATCCGGATCATGATTCTTCCCATGTTTTTATTAAGTCAATAGTATCCACAATAAGATCATGCAAAGCCCCCTCATCGTTTTTATCTATATCATTTAAGATATCGATCATAGCCCGGTCAACTTCTTTAGAAATAGCAGACATGGTTGCCTCTTCATCAATATTTGCATTCTTGTGGGAATTTGTCAGGTTTCCTATAATAGAAATACCTACAAGGTTTCCAAGGGCATGCAGAGCATGGATTTCACTTGCGTTTTTATTCAATTTCACACCTTCCCCAAAAAGCAATACCGAATGCGCTGCAATTATCATGGAATTTGCAAATATAGGATCGATTTCGCCATCCTTATCAGAAGAGAAGAGGATCATTCCAAGCAGGTCTTCTGAAAGGGATTTAGGGAAAAATGTGGCAAAGTGATCCAATGCATCCACGTATGGCTGTTCTTTACTATCAACAAGTGATTTTAAGTATATATCATCGGGAAGAGATTTCTTCTCCAGTTTTTTTAATTTAAGCTTGAGGTAGCATTTATGGCAAATATCCAGAGTGTAATATTTATAAGTTTTACGGGAAGGCTTACTGCAGAAGAAACAGTCTGTCATGGTTTTCACACTCTCTTGAATAGCTTATCAAGTTCCTGCCTGTTAAAAGATACCATCGTTGGCCTTCCATGCGGGCAGGTATATGGATTCTGTGTCTTGAAAAGCTGTTTGATGAGGCTTTCCATCTGGGAGCCAGAACAATCAGCTCCGGCCTTGATGGCGCTTCTGCATGCGATGCTTTTGGTTACCCGCTCAAATATCCCGGTTTCTTCTTTTATTTTTCCTTCTGAAAGAATATCGGATATTATATCATGCACCATCCCCGGGTCTTCAAGTTTTCCAAGGACAATAGGGACAGCCGTTACTGCGAATGAATCATGTCCGAATTCAGATATCCGAAAGCCGAACTCTTCAAGATAGGGAATAGTATCTTTTATCAATAATCTCTCCCTGGGATCAAGTTCAATGTTGATCGGAACGATCAGTTCCTGGGAATCATCCCTCTTTGATTCGCGGATAAGGTCAAAAAATATGCGCTCATGCGCTGCATGCTGGTCTATGATCATCAAACCGTTCTTTGTTTCAGCAAGGATATACAGGCTATCCACCTGCCCAAGTACCTTTACATCAGGCATTTCAATCTCAATCCCAGTCTCAGCACCTATATTTTCCTTTTCCATGCTCGCCCTTTCTGATTGTCTGAGTCTTCTTTCCGTGTCTTTTACAGACGGCCTAAAATCGCTGACAGTCTCTTTTACATCGAAAGATCCAGCCGCAGGAGTTTCGTAAAGTAACTGCTGCATTGGTATCTTTATATCAGGAATAAGGTCTTTGTGGGTAAGTGCATTCTTAACAGCCTGCGTAACCATATCGCAAATATCCCTCTCGTGGTCGAGGCGCACCTGGTTCTTGGTGGGATGGACATTTACATCCACTTCCCGTGGATCAACATATATCTTTAATACCGCGATCGGAAAACGCCCTCTTGGCATAAGGGTACCGTAGGCGTCCCTTAGCGCAAAACCGATCGCTTTTGAATTGATATTCCTGTCATTGATATAGAATGACTGGTAATCAAGACTGCCCCGCGTCAAGGAAGGTCTTGAGACAAAACCTGTTATTCGCACAATAGCAGATTCAAGATCCACCGGAAGCATTTCTCGTGCAATTTCCTGGCCATAAATATGAACGATCGTATCTTGAAGTTCGGCTGCGGGTGAACGCAGCAACTCTTTTCCATTGTTGAAAAGAGAAAAAGAAATGTTATTATGTCCAAGCGCTATTCTTGAAACTATGTCGATGATATGGGTAAGTTCAACTGCGTCGGATTTCAGATATTTCTTCCTGACCGGTGTATTATAGAAGAGGTCATTTACTATAATTGTCGTCCCATCAGGGGCTCCGGTTTCTGCAATACTTATCAGTTTCCCGCCCTGGATGATCACTTTTGTACCGGATAATTCATCTTTTGTTTTTGTGATGATCTCGACATTAGCAATTGCAGAAATGGAAGACAAAGCTTCACCCCTGAATCCCATTGTACTAACGGTCTCTATATCTTCGATTTTCCTGATCTTGCTTGTAGCGTGTTTCACGTAAGACAGCGCAGCATCATCCTTACTCATCCCGCAGCCGTTGTCAGTGATGCGGATCGAGCCTTTACCGCTTTTTGTAACCTCTATCCTGATAGTGTCCGCACCCGCATCTATCGAGTTCTCGACCAGCTCCTTGACAACAGAAGCAGGGCGTTCGATCACTTCACCTGCTGCTATCTTATTTATCGATGCTTCATCAAGGATCTGGATTTTTCCCATTTTATTTTATCAACCTGAATTCCACTTTTTCTGTTTTGTTTCTTTTCAAAGCTTTTCTTTTATAATATCATACTGGTTATATAAGACCATGCTCAGGATTATACATATCGACAAAGAATAGAATACCGTATCAGTACCAAGGCCGGTAAATCCTTTTTCCAGTACATATCTCAATCCCCCGATGATCGCCGCGATCATGAAAACAAGACAGGCTGAGGCCACGGCGCCGCCAAGAAGGAACCAGGGATATAATGCCCCTCTTTTTTCATAAAAAACAGAAGCAAGGACGAAAAGGATCGCGAACATGAAAAAGAGAACGTAAGGTTTGACCGGAAATGGATTGATCTTAATAATATAATTTATCCCGTAGACCACTGTTACCATTATAAGAATCGCGATTCCAAGGACTATTGAAAGTACCCTGATAAAATCCCCGGGGACGAATTTAACTTCTATTTTTCCTATGACAAAATATAAAATAAGGCTCAGTATCATGGATATGGAAAATGCATATGCAAGAGTCTCGATACCAATGCCTGACAATCCCTTTTCCCATATATATTTCATTCCAGCCACACACGCTATTATCAGGAAAGTCAAACACGCAGATGCTATTGCGCCACCGATAAGCTCCCTGTGAAAAAAAGCTTTTTTCTCCCGTTCAAAATATATTGTGAAAATCACAAACCCTATAGAGAATATAAATAGGAAATAATATGGCTCATAGGGAAAAACGATGTGACCGGTCTGGAAAATATAAGTGAGCCCATAAGCAACAGATATCATGATAAATGCAATTCCGGCTACGATTGCCAGTATCCGGGTAAAGTCATTTGATTTGATTTTGATAGTATCCCTCTGAAAACAAAATATAATTAAGGGTATTTAAACATGATGTCATTAAGAATCAAAACTCAAATAGCAATAATTTAATAATACAAGATAGTTATTGTGCTTTGTTAAGAGTGTAAAATTATTTAATTAATAAACATTCGGAGATAATCAAGAATGAAACTTCCTGTAGTTCATCTACCAGACATACAGGCGAACCAGCCTGATATAGCTATTACATTGACTCGCGTGGGGGTAACGGATGTCAAGAAACTTGTAGAAGTGGCAAGAAAGGATAAACGCCCTATCGTGCTTGTATCTACATTTGATATCTTTGTTGACCTTCCTTCTGACAGGAAAGGCGCGAATTTATCAAGGAATTTTGAGGCCATAGACGAGGTGCTTGAAGAAATGATCGCATCTCCGGTTTATGAAATAGAGGACTTATGCAGCGAAGTCGCAAAAAGGCTGATCGATAGGCATGAATATGCTTTGATCGCTGAAGTAAGGATGAAAAGTGAATATATCCTTAAAAGGGAAACACCTGCGACAAAATTGAACTGCCAGGAAGTAGTGAATATTTTCGCCGAGGCAAAAGCGATACGTGGTAAAACACTCACCATAAGAAAACTTGTAGGCGCTGAAGTACTTGGTATCACCGCATGTCCATGTGCCCAGGAAATAATGGTTGATAAGGCACGAAAGGAATTAAAGATGCTTGGCGTGGAATCCGGTGTCATTAAGAAATTCTTGAATAATGTGCCCATGCCCACACATAACCAGAGAGGGCGGGGTATAATTTCGATAGAAACTCATGACAGTCATTTTGTCTCGCTTGAAAAGATCATCAATATCATCGAGAATTCCATGAGTTCGCAGATGTTTGAATTATTGAAGCGGGCTGATGAGGTTATGATCGTTGAAAGGGCGCACAAGAATCCTAAATTTGTAGAAGATTGCGTGCGGACCATGGCCCAGAAAATCGTTAATCAATTCCCTGAGCTGCCAGATGATTCTGTTATTGTGGTAAAACAGATAAATGAAGAGAGCATCCACAGGCATAATGCATTCGCAGAAAGGAAATCAACGCTTGGGGAATTGAGGCAGGAGATCAGTAATATTGGGTGAGTTTTGAATGTTTCCACTTTGCCATTTTTCCGATAGTCCCCTAAATTATGTATAAACTGAAAAAAATAAAATCAGACGCATTTTTCAGATAAATGTAATAAATGTAAGGTAAACTATATATTTAAGTAATGCATTTGTATCATATACATAATCATTATGAGGGATACTTTTGGCAAATAAGAAAAAAGTACTAATCGAAAAGGCGGGTGCAGCCCGTATAAAAGAAAATAAGACATTATATATAGGAATTGATCTTGGAACGAACCATACTGCAATATCGACGAGTGAAGGAAAGAAAAAGAGCATTCTTAGCATTGTGGGTATCCCAAGAGATGCAGTAGCATCAAAATTCCTGAAGAAAGAGCGCCTGTATGGTGATGAAGCATTAAAACACAGGGTTGCGCTTAACATGTTCAAACCTATCGAGTCCGGATTATTAAAGAACCAGAGAGAGGACCTTGAGGCTGCCAAAGGCCTGCTTCAATATATAATGGGGCTTGTGGATGCTAACCGCGATATAAAAAAGTATGCCATTATAGGAGTTCCATCCCAGGCCAGCGTACTTAATAAAAAGATCATTACAGAAATGGCAAAAGGTTTCTTTGATGGGGTAATGGTTGCAAGTGAACCTTTTTGTGTCGCATATAACCTGGGAGAGCTGGAACATACCCTGGTCGTGGATATAGGGGCAGGGACCACGGATATATGCAGAGTACATGGTACGCTTCCGGAACCCGATGACCAGATAAGCAGCAACAAAGCCGGTGATTATATTGATGCTGAATTAGTAAGGCTGATCTCCGAAGAATATGCCAATGTCAGGGTAACAAATGAGGTGGCAAAAAAATGGAAAGAACACAGTTCATTCGTGGGTGAGCCTGAGGAAGAAATTGTTGTTGATATACCTGTTGATTCTTCTATACTTAAATTATCAATTACAAAAGAGATAAGAACGGCATGTGAATCCATTATTCCGGATATAATGTCCGGTATATCCAAACTGATATCCACATATGATCCTGACTTCCAGGAATATCTGCGCAATAATATCTGGCTGGCAGGCGGAGGCAGCCTGATCAGGAACATTGATGTCGTTCTGGGAAAGGAACTCGAATTAATAGATGGCGGAAAGGTCTTCAAAGATACAGACCCGGTTTTTAGCGGCGCAAATGGTGCCCTGAAACTGGCACAGGATATGCCGCCTGAATTCTGGCAAACTGCATAGATGCTGGAAAAACTTACTGGCACAACAATTGAAACCCAGCGAAAATGGCTTAAATTCCTTCTTGCGAGGGTTGGCCATAATAATCTCCCGAAGCTTTTTAATTACTACCAGAGCATAGGCTGGATCAGTGGATCAGCGGCTGAAAAACTACTTGATATCGCAAGTCTGGAGAAACGCTACAAAGGGGCTTCATGGACTCTTTCTGCCGAGGAACAGCGAATATCAAGGCTTTTTATTGAGAAGCTAAAAGGGGAGGATATAGAGGATTCTCTTCTAAATGTTCCTTTTTCAGGAAAAGCGAGACCTGATATTGAAAAAAAAATCCAGATCAAACCATCAGAACATATTCACCCGGCTGAAAAAAAGAAGATGGAGATCAGTATACACCGCCGCGAAGTCACTATCAATAACCTTGAACAGGAACTGGAAGAAAAGTATGCAGAGATTGGGGGGCTAAAGGAAAGGATAAGGGAACTTGAAAAAGCTCTTCTTAAAAACCAGAAAGAAATGATGAGAAAAAAGATATTTATGGATATCATGGATCAAAACATAAAGTTGAAAAAAACAGTTCGAAGGGGCCAGAACAAGAACTCTGAGAGGTCAAAAGAGTTGGTTTGACCAAAATAATCCGGCAGAGCCGCCTGTCAGATTGATCAAGAAATTTATTCGTCTTTTTTGAATTTCAATGATTTGAAATGGGGGCCTTTCCAGTACACCATTTTCTCAACATTTATCTGTATGATCACATCGTTCTCACCAAGGGGCTTATTCTCTATTACTTTCTGATATTTGCTTTTAAATTCCTGATAGATGTCATAGTATAATTGTAGCGTCTCTTCAGACAGGAAATATATTGGTGCTTTATCTGTAATAGCAGCTGTACCCTGGGCCATAACTCCTTCATTATTGAAAGGATTTACAGGATCACGGATATCGATTGTAATACTGATATTGGGATTTTCAGACAGGTTCTTGACCTTTTTTGATCGATCATTTGTGATGAAAAAAAGTTTCTGTGAATTCTCATCGTATATGAAAAAAACCGGGGTCAGATGTGGCTGATCATTTTTATCGCTTGTGCATACATAACCGAAATAATTACCGTACAGGATATTTCGTATTTCCTCAGGGATCCGCATATTTACACCGGTACACTTATTTGTTTTGCGCCTCTCCAATAGATTATTTTAACTGGTTTTACTTCCACAAGTATCCTTGCAATAATTGGTGTCAATTGCCATGCTTTTGGTAGTTCGGAAGTTGAATATTTCTTTGTATATTCAGGATATTTTTTCATAAATAACTTAAGAGCCGCAAGCATACCTATGAAATGCAATGGAATGTCCATTATGCCGTAGATTTTGACTTCCCCTGTAAAAAGAACTGCTTTGTTTTCATATATGTTACTCATATCCCTTTTATCTATCAGGAAAGCGACCTTGTTGTTTTCCTGCATGATCTTTAATTTTTTTGCTTCTTTAGATGTATTAAAAAAGATTTTCTGTCCGTCAAAAACATAAACAACCGGAGTTACATGGGTTTTTCCTTTCAGGGAAGTGCCGATATATGCGAAACTTGATTCATTTACCAGATTATAGATATCTGGAGGAAGCCATGGCACTATTGAGATTATATATGCTGAGTAAAGCGAGGTAAGGGTTACAAAACCCATGAAAAACAGTGTGATCACGACCAAAAAAGCATCTGTCTTGAACAGGGGCAATAAAAGAAGGGAAATGAGTCCGAAGAAGACATTATTAATATCAAGTTTTTGAAGATATCGAAGTTCAGTGTATGGCGTATGTTCAAGCTCACTTCTTTTTTCCGCAAGTTTTTTAAGTCTTATAGATCTCCATAAAGCAAGGACTGATGTCCATAACCCAAGCCCCATCCTGTAGCAAATATCCCATATCAGGAGACTTACGAACAATAATAAAATCGGATGAGGAGCTTTTCCAAGCCACATATTCAGTAAATCCGTGCCAAAATAGTAAAGATAAAACATAAAAGGGATGAAAATTACCAGTCCTGGCACAGCCTCATAATGATTTTTATGAAAAAGTATCCCTTTATATCTCTCAAGTAATTCATTTTCATCCTTGCTTAACGGGGCCCTGAATTTACGAAGTGTTGGCGCAAGTTGCAGGATCAGAAGACTCCATGATACTGCTACAAGGATGGCAAGTGAGCCATATAACAGGGAAATCTGTCCAAGGTCAAAGATAAAACCAAGGGTTATGCCGATCACAAGAAGCAATAAAAATTGGAGAAGGATACTGTATTTGTAGGAAAGTAGAGAAAAAGGAGGTATCCTGCCAACGATTTCTTCATATATCCACTTCTTTTCCTTCATGGGCTCATTATCCATTCATTGCCTGATGGAAGGCATCAATAATAAACCCATAATATTAATCGCTATCAGAGAACAAATCGATAATATTATTTATAACTTATTCCATTTATACCGTTGGTGAGGTATAATGAACTTTAAAATTATTTCAATATTTATCATGGTATTATCTTTGATTTTCCTGGGATGCGTTGATCAGAAAACTGGCGTAACTCCAGTTCCGACGCCAACAACAACGCCGACTGCTACGCCGACTCCAATGCCCACGGTGGTTCCGACAACTGTGCAGCCAACCCCGATCCCGACAACCGTCAGAACACAGACATTATATATTTCTGAAGTTGATGATCTATATGGGTTTCGCAAGGTTACCGTAAAAAATGGTTCATCAAATTATACTAATCGCACACTCACAATAAATTCAGGTGATACAGTCAAATGGATAAGTGTAACAGACGCGAATTATAGTTTAACGATCGTAAGTCAAGAGAACTTATGGGACAATTCCAGTTCCAGAATGAAGTATTATTTGAGCTGGTTCAATTACACATTTAACAATCCTGGAAATTATGAGGTTTATATAAAGGAATTCCCGAAAGTTGCTCATCAGAAAATCATCGTGAATTCCTGAAACAGGAATAAAATAATTTTTAAATGAATTAATCATTATGAATCATGATGATTAATTCGTAAACTTTAAATGTAAAACATAGGAAGTGCACTTCCTAACAAAATCATTTTAGTATCGAATTAATGTGACTAGAATAGAATTACTGCTCAGCAGTAAACAGCTACAAAGAGATAGGAGGCGGTTTTATACACAAAGAAGAGTTAATCCAGCTGCATACACTAATGGTGCAAATGAAGAAGTTTTTTGAGGAAAATGGCCATGGAGAATTTGTACAATACCAGTCCCTTCAGATAAGCCCCATACACGTGCATCGAAGCAAAGCCGAACACAAACATGCAATTTTCATTCTTGGTAAAGAGATAGCTTCTGTAATGACACTTGATGAATTCTCAGGACCGGGAAGAACACAGGTGCGAATGCAGGAACTTGCAAGCCGCGCTGTGGATGAAATGATGCATTAAAAAGTAAAAAAACGTCTCTTTTTTTTCAAGCTTTCGAAACATTTCGAAGCATATATTAGGTACTACAATAAAAATAACAGATTGTTTGATGACCCGTAATGGATATTTTTGGGTTCATCATGTGAGGGATATTTTATGGAACTCAATGGAGTAGAGATAGAAGATACATTTGCGGAAGCATTTCCGATAAAGATAGCTAGAATATTGATCACAGGCGCAACACGGCGATGGGCAATGGTTGCGGCACAGGAGGCAACAGGCTTTGGAACCTCTGTAATAATGTGCCCTGCCGAAGCCGGCATTGAAAAGGTTGTTGATGGCAGCGAGACACCGGACGGCAGGCCTGGCGTATATATTTATATATGCACGTTTGGATATAAGAGCCTTGAAGAGCAGTTATTAAAACGTCTCGGCCAGTGCGTCCTGACTGCCCCAACTGCTGCAATGTGGAATGGACTTCCAAATGCTGAGAAGCAATTTGATACGGGATTCAAGCTCAAGTTCTTTGGAGATGGATTTGAATCCGAAACCAATATTGGTGGAAGAAAAGCATATAAAATCCCCCTGATGCAGGGTGATTTCATTACTGAGCACAGTATCGGAGCGCAGGAAGGCATTGCAGGGGGCAATTTCTTTATTATGGCGGATACGCAGATGACGGCTCTTGCGGCTGCTGAAAATGCGGTTGATGTAATAATGACGCAGACAGGTACGATCACTCCTTTCCCTGGCGGCGTCGTGGCAAGCGGCTCAAAGGTTGGATTTACAAATTATAAATTCATGAAGGCAACAACCAATGAAAAATTCAGCCCTTCAATAAAAGCAAAGGTAAAAGATACAAACGTGCCTGCAGATGTAAATGCAATATATGAGATCGTTATCAATGGCCTTGACGCAGATTCAATAAGCAGGTCTATGAAAGCTGGTATCGCTGCGGCTGTAAGAGTCCCTGGTGTCAAGAAGATAAGCGCAGGGAACTACGGCGGAACGCTTGGCCCACATAAATTTTACCTCAAAGACCTCATTTAAACAGGGGTGAATTCCCCTTTTCTTTTTTTACTGAAAGTCTTTATATTATCCGGAAATCTATTCTAATAAGAAGCAACATTCAATAATAGGTGAACCACATGAAAGACGTTATTGAAATAATAAAAACACGGCGATGTGTCCGTAATTACAAAGAAGACCAGATCCCTGATGACGATATTAAATTCCTCATCGATTGCGCCGGGTATACTCCTTCAGGTTTGAATATGCAGCCATGGGGTTTTTTGGTGATAAAAAATAAAGATGTTTTACGGCGACTTTCAGAATTTGGAAAAAAATTCATGATCCCATTGCTGGAACAATTTAAAACTACATCACAAGCTGCGGCTGATTTTCTTTCATTTCTTAAAACAGAAGGTTCAGATATGTTCTATAACGCACCTTTGATGGTAATAATCCTTGGGAATAATAAAGCACCTACGGCAGCTTATGATTGCTCAATGGCAGCCCAGACTATGATGCTTGCTGCCCATTCCATAGGGATCGGTAGCTGCTGGATAGGAGGCGTCCAGCGCGCCCTGATGGATGAAAAAATAATGAAAGAACTTGGTGTGCCTGAGGGCTACATCATTGTTGCGCCATTGATATTCGGGTATCCGAAAGGCAGTACGGAAATGCCTGAAAGGAAAGAGCCTGAAGTGGTGTGGGTGAAATAAAAGATCGGGCATGTTCGTTTTATTTTCTTTAAATAAAAGAATAACTTAGATTACCATCTTAACGTCTTCTGCCATGCATCCTTAAGCATATCTATCCCTTCGCTCAGCACCACTTTCTCCCCGTCCATTACTGTGAAATTAAGCTGCGCTGTGACAGCGCCAACATCGGCAAACACATTTCCTTTCATGAGCGCCTCGAACCTCTTAACATTTTCAGGCGCCACTGTGACCACAAAGCGGCTCTGGGATTCTGAGAATAATATTGTATCAGACCGTTTGATGTTCTCAACAGGAACTTTCGTTAGCTCGATCGTCATACCAAGGTCGCCAGAAAATGCGCTTTCAGCCAGCGCCACGGCAAGACCACCGTCAGAGCAGTCATGGCAGGAAGCCACAACGCCGGAATTTATGGCTTTTTCAAGAGCGATATATAATTTTCTCGCTGAACTGGCATTCACTCTTGGGACATCGTTCCCGATATATCCCAGAGATGCATAATATTCTGAAGCTCCAAGTTCGTCTTTTGTCATTCCAAGAACGTAAACCCTGTCATCAGGATGCTTGACATCCATTGTCACTGCTTTTCGCACATCTTCAATTTTACCGATCGTTGAAAAAAGCACAGTTGGAGGAATGGATATTTTTCTGCCCCCGATCTGATAATCGTTCTTCATGCTGTCCTTCCCTGAAATGCATGGGACACCGTACGCTTTAGTATGATCATACAGCGCCATGTTGGCCCTCACAAGCTGAGCGAGCTTATATTCGCCGTCAGGCGTTTTTTCTGATTTCTCAGGGTCGCACCAGCAGAAATTATCAAGACCTGCAAGATGATCGAACGAACCGCCCACTGCAATGTGATTTCTTACGGCTTCATCAATGGCACAGGCCGTCATGTGGTACGTATCAATATCACCGTATCTCGGACAGATGCCATTTGCAACAACAACTCCTTCCATGTTATCAAGCAGCGGACGGATAACCGCTGCATCACTCGGACCATCACCCGTCAATGGTTTGATGACTGATCCTGCCTGGACTTCATGATCGTACTGCCTGATAACATATTCTTTTGAACAAATATTAAGGCGCGAGAGAAGGTTTTTCAGAGCCGCGGTCAAATCTACAACACCGAGTACAGGCTCTTCAAATTTATGCTGTATCCACCGCGCATTCAGTTTCATGGTTGGAAGACCATTATGCAAAAACTCCATATCCAGATAAGCTACATTCCTATCCCCGTATTTTACATGGAATTTACCTGAATCTGTAAAGGTTCCGATAACAGTGGCCTCAACATCCCTTGTTTTAGCAAGAGCGAGGATTTCATCAATCTTCTCCGGAGAAACAGCAAGCGTCATTCTCTCCTGTGACTCTGAAACAAGGATTTCCCATGGGTCAAGTCCCGGATATTTCAAGGGGCATTTATCAAGTTCAATAAGGCATCCTCCTGAAAGCTGCGCCATCTCACCCACCGATGATGAAAGGCCGCCTGCGCCGTTATCTGTTATTGATCCATATAATCCCTTATCGCGCGCCTCAAGCAGGAAATCAAGCATCTTCTTCTGGGTTATGGGGTCACCTATCTGTACCGCTGTAACAGGTGAATCCTCATCAAGTTGCAGTGATGAGAATGTTGCGCCATGGATGCCGTCTTTACCGATACGGCCGCCGGTCATTACTATAAGGTCACCACTATGGATCTCCTTCAGGTGGGAGGGTTTTCCATTGATCATTGAAGGCATTATTCCGCCAGTTCCGCAATATACGAGAGGTTTTCCAAGATACCGCACGTCAAAAACGATACATCCGTTCACTGTGGGAATGCCAGATTTATTTCCGCCATGTTCAACACCGCGTCTTACACCTTCGAATATTCTCTTGGGATGAAGAAGCCGTGGTGGAAGCTCTTTATCATAAAAAGGAGATGCAAAACAAAATACATCAGTATTAAATATCAATCGGGCACCGATTCCCGTGCCCATGGGATCGCGGTTTACGCCAACAATACCAGTTATGGCGCCGCCGTAAGGATCAAGAGCAGAAGGGGTGTTATGCGTTTCCACCTTCATGACGAGATTGTATTCATCATTAAATTTGATCACGCCCGCATTATCTGTAAAAACAGAAACAAGCCATGGTTTGTTTATTTCCTTTGTGGCGCGCTTTATGAAAGTATTAAAAAGAGAATTTATTACAAGGCTTCCTTTATCGTCCGAATAAGTTATCTGGCTGTTGAATATTTTATGTTTGCAGTGCTCAGACCACGTCTGGGCAAGCACTTCTATTTCCACATCCGTAGGAAGTGTCAGACCAAAATCTTTCCTTTGCGTTCTCGTCTTTTCCGTATTAAAATATTCCTGGAGAGCGATCATTTCCCTATGATTTAAAGCAAGAAGTCTCTGCGTGCTTAATTCCTTTAATCTTTTATCACTGGTATTCAGGTCAAGTTCCACAACTGCTGGTTTATGTTTTCCCTTTACGATAGGAAGCGGCAGATGTACATCTTTTTGTTTATCCCAATCTTTATTGTTTATTATTACCCATCGTTCAATAAGGGTGTTTGCAAGAAGCCCTCCCGCGATCTTATCAGTATCTTCTTTTGTGATCTTCCCGTTTATCAAATATTGTCTTGAAAAATATATCCCTTTTATTGTGGTTTTCAGGATATCTTCAGATGCTTTTTTCGCGGTAGTTCCGACGTTATCAGTCACACCAGGCTTAAAGCCCACTTCAATGAGCCAGGAAAAATCCTCAGCAAGCGGTTTATGGGAATATTCCTGTATCACGGGATCTGCAAACAATTCTTCACCGAGAACCTTTATCTGTTCATTGGAAATATCTGCATCGATAGTATAAACATCAAGTGTCCTGACATTTTCAACATTTATGTGCAGGTCTTCAACTATCCTTTTTCTTGTGCTGTCTCCCAGTGCATCTTTTATCCCTTTTTTAAAACCGACTTCAATTCTGATGGCCATTATTCATTCCTTTTTGTTGATCCTGGTTCTGTATCACTAAACGCGTTATATTACGAGAAGCTGATATAAAATAATATGTAATTAGAACCAGTGAACTGTTATGACAAAATCAAAAAAATATGAATCAAGAAAAAGAATAACGGCTAATTTATGGAGCGATCAAAAGCTTTTCAATATCTGATTGAAACTTTTTACCAGTATACATATTTGAATCTCCTCTTATTTTATGCGTAATTTTTGCACAATTTAAAATTCCGCTGACAACGATATGTTAACTCTACCAGGCAGAATGATAAAAGGACTATTACAACGCCCAATTCGTTTATTCCGGACATATGTGAACCTCCTTATTTTATTGTGCAATTTATGCACAATATGACAATATACCTCAAAGTATATAAAATTATCTAAAAACGCAACATTTGCTCAAGGCGTCGAAGAATAACAAAAAGAGAACGAATGAATGGAAAAGAGTTATAACTCATATTCGCAGCCAGCGCCCTGTCCTATCCCCTCATCCACGCGGACATGGATCTTCGTGATATTATCTGCTCCACTGGCTTTCAGGCCTTTTGCTAAATTTGATGTGAAATATTTGCACAGGTCTTCGGCACTTACGGAATTTGTGGGGAGAAACATAATATCTTCAAGAGGAAGCACATATTTTTTTTTGCTATCAATGATCTCAATCGATACGCTATCACTTTTCTGTATCATGAGGCGCGGGTCTTTTTCTGCGATGAGGACCTTGTGGTCAAGCCTGTCACAAATCCTGTTAACTATTCCTTTTACAGTCTCAAAATCAATGATGAACTCACCCTTCTGTTCGCCCCCGATCCTGACGCTGACCGCGTACGTATGACCGTGAAGGCATCCGCATTTTGGGTGATTGGGAATGAAGTGGCATGCTGAAAATCTCAGTTTTGCCATCCAGCCGTCTATTTCAATGAACATGAGGTTGCTTAAGTACTCATGCAAGTATAATCTTTTCTCAACCCATAATAGTTAAAATCACGCCTTTTGACAGGATTAGCGTACTATTAACACTTTTGGTCAACATTATCTTAACGGCGCTGGGGTTGCGACCCCAGACCCCTGGTGAGGCGCCGCCTATGGCGGGATTAAATGTAAGATCCTTGGCTGCAT
>JBAQLI010000270.1:0-8967 GCA_049301735.1 Candidatus Methanoperedens sp. | reverse complement strand
ACGAGTTTAATACTCAAGGACACATTGGTCTGCTCTGCTTATACCAGATATATTAATAAAACAGGGCAACCAATATTAATTTTTTCATGTTCATTTATGAACCGCAGTTCATAGCTGACTCTGTGGTCGATTATCATGGCTTTGATTTATCCTATTCGATTTACCACTCAGGTTTTATAGGTGTTTATGTCTTCCCCTCTTTTAAGCAATTCTTTTTCAAGAACCATATCTAATATTCACATCTCGACAACTTCCCCTGCTTTGATATTCCACGACCAGCCCCATTTTAATCTTGAAACGCCTTTAGTTTTCAATTCCTTAAACAGGTCTGATTTTTTTTGTGCAAGATATCCTTCAGGGTCAGAAAGGATTATCCCGCATTCGAATGCTTCAAGGATGTATTCTGATTTTGCCTCGATATGTTCTTCCAGTTCCTTCGGCATCATCCAGATAGATTGAACCCTTGATCTTGTTCCTGATTCAACATCCAATTTATAGAGCATTCTTTTTTCAAGGTCAGAAGGAAGGTCTTTTATAATTACAATTATATCAATATCGCTTTCATAACTGCGGAATGGTTTAGCATCCCCCCTTGCCACAGAACCAAAGAGCAGGACAGCATAAACATCTAACTTTTTTGTGACTATTTCAAAATATTGCCTGAGCGGAATAGTATATTCTTGCTGTTTAATCAATTCTATGTTGTTTAACATATTTATCACATGAACTTATTTAATGAAACATAATCTTTCACATATTCAGGTATCATCTCACACCACTTTCTTACTTCCCGGTACTCCTCCATCGAGAACTGGGAATTTGTCGCAAAACGCCCGAATTCTTTTGATTCCATAATATCCTTCACTTCCTCATCAAGCAATTCCTCTTTCGTCTTAAATACGGTAATTCTTCCAAATATCTTCTCTATGATCTCCCGCAAACTCAGGCGACGGTCTACTTTCAATGACTTTCTCAACTTTTCAAGATTGAATTTCTCACCCGGCTTTTCAAAAATCTTACTTTTTATATATTCTTCAATGGCATCGAAGTTTTCCTTTTCAAGATTCTCTTTTATGAAAGGATTAGCCCTCACAGTAGATTCAAATTTATCAAAGAACATGCGGTCTATTTTCATCCCATCCATGCCGATAGCGTATTCCTCAAGGCTTGTTAGAGGGTCCAAACTGAGATTCTCATATTCACTTGTCCTTTCCGGGCCATCACTGCCTTCTGAATACGTCGTCCTTGGAGGCAATTTCAAAACTTCATTATAATTATATTTCTCTTCGAAGTACTCGCAATTCGCAAAGAAATCAAAAAGCTTGAATTTCTCTTTAGTTTTCTTAACGACTTCGCTATCGTGCCCATTTTTCATAGAATATGAAAAATCATACTTTCTTGTACCTCTTCCTTTTATCTGGATAAAATCCGTTGGTGAAAATATAGGGCGCATAAGGCAAATATTCAAAATATCCTGGCAGTCATAGCCTGTCGTCATCATTCCAACGGTTACGCATACCCTTGTTTTACTCGTTTTATAGCCTTCCAGAAACCGCGAATTGCCGGATAAGTTATTACTTGTATCTGTAAAATTGATAGAAAATTGCTGTGCATCCTGAACATTTGACGTTATTTGAAGAGCAAAATCTGAATTATATTTTCCTGGATATAATTTATCTGCAAGCTCATTCATTACCTGTGTTATCTTCGAGGCATGGTTCTGGCTAACACAAAAAACAATGGTTTTGCCAATCTCTCCACTTATTGGATCGCGCAGGGCATTTTCAACAAACGTCTTGCAGAATATCTTGTTTGTTTCTTCAGAAAGGAATTTGTTCTCAAAATCCTTATGATAATATATCTGCTCTTCTTTTATCCCTTCGGTGTTTTCAATAATAATAGAGTAACCCTTATCTGAAAGTAGCTGTGTAGTGATTTCGGTTCGTGCATCAACAGCAACCGGATTCACAAGATAACCATCCTTCACAGCATCGATAAGACTGTAGCGAAAAGTCGGATTCCCGCTCTCGCAGCCAAATGTGATATAGGTATCCCTGAGTTGTCTTCGTTCCCATTCGCGCGGGTCTTTCTTACTTACTTTATCGGGGTCTAAATACTTCAGATAATCTTTAGGTGTGGCAGTAAGACCGAGTTTATAGCCAACAAAATACTCAAAAACAGCCCTGCTGTTCCATCCAATCGAGCGGTGGGCTTCATCCGATATCAGAAGATCAAAATCGGTTGGTGAAAAAAGCCTTTGATATTTATTATCAAAAGAAAGGCTCTGGACGGTGGAAACCACAATCTCAGCTTTTCGCCAATCGTCCTTATTTTCTTTATAAATAACAACTTTGTAATCATTTTTTAACCATTTAATAAAATTTTTCTTCGCCTGATCTTCAAGTTCTAACCGATCAACAAGAAAAAGCACTCTCTTTGCATTCCCTGATCTCAAGAAAAGTTTGATAACTGCAGCTGAAATTAATGTCTTTCCTGTTCCAGTTGCCATTTCAAATAGGAACCTATCGTTCCCATCTTCCACAGATTCCTGCAAAGCATGAACCGCATCTAACTGATACGGTCTTAGGAATTTCAACCCGGATTCGTGTATATAATTTGCTCTTGTTTTGTCATTGCTCCAGCGCGGGTCTTTATCAAAAAGAGGGTTCTGGATCCGGGCAATGTAATCCTCTCCAACTATTTCGCCTACAAGATTGGAAGGATTGGGCGCAAAAGAAGCTGTATGATGAAGCGACTCTAATGTTGGGAATTTTGTGATAACACTGGGATTTCCACGTTCCAAATCCCAGAAATAATGCAAATTGCCATTTGAGAGTATCACGAATCTCACATTTTGCGATTGTGCATATTTCCTTGCCTGTTCTTTCCCATCAAGAGGAATTTTATCTTCAGATTTTGCTTCTACTATTACAAATGGGAAGCTTTTTTCATTTAGAAGAAGAAAATCTGTAAATCCATTCACTGTTTTTTCAAAATCATTCCCAAATTCATCAAGGTTTTTTCTGGTAATCTTGACATTATTCTCTAATATGACATTGGCTATCCCTTTTTCGTCATCAAAAAACCTCCACCCAGCCTGTTCAAGAAGTTTATTGATTTTAATTCGAGCTTTAGCCTCTTTTTGCATTATGCCTCTAATAATCAGATTTATTTAATTTAGATATGGTCAATTTAATCTTAAAGAATATAGTTATATAATTATTTATATTTAACTCACATAAAATCCGCAAGCCCCTTCTGCTTCACCTTATCGCTCTCAAACAGCGACCTCATCTCGATCTCAAGCAGCTCAAGCCTCTGCTTCGTATAATGCCGCACATTATACTCATCCGCAATCCTCAAGCTCGTCTCAAGATACTTCCTCACCGAACCCTCATGAACGGTCAGCACGATATTCCCCCCACACCTGGGGCATGTCCCCTGCAGGGGCGGGCGCCTGTATTTGGCACCGCATTTCGTGCATCTTACCTTCTGTTTCGAGAACGAGCGCAGGTTCCCGATAAGGTCGGGCAGGAAATGCGAATTTATAACTCTTTCTGCGACGTCTGTTGGGTCCACTGCTTTTATTTTCCTGGCAAGCCCAAGCTGCGCTTCCATTTTTTCTATCATCGTTCCCAGGGTCTTGTAAGCGCTGTTCCTCGGGCCTGCTGCTATATTTGCGGTATCATGGGTAAATCCGAAGCCCTCATACTGCCATGGAGTGCCAAGCCTTCCGCTAACAGTATCCATGATCTTGACCAGGTCTTTGGCATTTGTGTACTTGAGCGTTGCTTCATAGAACGCAAGAGGATACTGGAAAAGCACATCAACGTTATGCGCCTCCTTATCCACCTCATTCGGATCAATGCGCGAAGTCAGAACAAGAGGCGCATCCATCTGCCCGCCGCGCCTGTCGGGTAAGTATGAACGCGAGAAGTTCAGGAGGCCGTCCATCAAGAGCATCACGCAGTCTTCGTCACCGTCACACTGGAATGTGGTAATTCCTGAGCAAATGAGGGTGTGATGGGCATCGACTGTCAGATTATATACATATTTATCACTAGAGTTAATCTCTTTTCTTTCTACAACTCTATCAATGAACACATCTTCATCAAAATTGGTTCTTGTCTTACCTTCTTTAGCCAGCCATTTTTTAAGCAAATCTTGCGCATACTTTTGTTTTTCACCAAGGAAGCCTATGTCTTCTATGAATTTTCTTGCTTGGCTTCCATATATCCTTATTTTATAATCCTCATAAATAGAGTGTTTAATCCCGGAAAACATCAAGAGAAAGGACATTCCGT
The DNA here is from genome assembly GCA_049301735.1 of Candidatus Methanoperedens sp. GTDB lineage: Archaea > Halobacteriota > Methanosarcinia > Methanosarcinales > Methanoperedenaceae > Methanoperedens. The sequence continues at coordinate 4,663 of JBAQLI010000270.1, read as the reverse complement.
CAATAAGCCATTTATTTACTGAAGTTACATTAACCTCTAAAGTGCTTTGCAGGGAACATGAGCCATCTCCGGTGAAATAACCTCCCAAAAATGCACTTATCTTTTCCTCTGGCAGGGCATACACAAAGTCTGGAACCCTTTTTGTTTTGGCATCTTTGCCGATCTTCAGATTTTCAAAAAGATCAAGGACAAATCTTGAGCAAATCGTTACATGGTTTCCTGAAATACTGGGGGACAAACCAAAAACAGTATTTATTTTTTCTTTTAATATGCTTCTAGCCCATTCTTTGGTAGCGGTTATAGATACCTGGTGACAATTATTTTGATCCTTTTTAATAAACCCTTCTGCTAAATAAAATCCTAACAGTGATAAGAAATCTTCGTTCACCGTTATGCTGGGCTTTATAGAGACTTTGTCTCTTTTGCTTCCTAGCAGGTAATTTCCTGTATCGATCACTTCAGGATTGAATCTATTGACTATCTCTAAAGGATATGACTTCCTGTAAATGTAATTGGTAAATGTCTTATAACTCATTCCAAGACTGTTGCTTATCTGCGAAAATTGTACGTCATCCTCGAAAACATCGCTTTCTGTCCTTATCATTACGTCCTGCGTGTCTGTTATCGAAAGCAGGTCAATATTCTCTTTACCTTCGATTGAAGGTCTTTTGATGTTCCAGGGGATCAATAATTCATCTGCATCCTGCGCCCTCACTTTTTCTCCTGAACTATCCGGGAAAGTATGATCCTTTGTTACCACTATCTTTCTGCCGCTTTTGGTTTTTATTTCGATCAGCTTTTCAGGAGCAATATGTTTTGAAACATGTGTTATATCCGCCAATTCGAACTTTTTCGTTTTTATGTTAAAAGCAAATGTTCTCAGGCCGTTTATTTTCTTGTATTCAGTTCGAAAATCATCTCTTTCGATATTTCCGATAAGGTTGCTTTCAACAAGCTCGTGGATCGTTAAAAGCTCAAAGCCCTCTCTTTTTTGAACTAATAATTTTTCATCCCCCTGGAAGCAGTTTCGCCTCTTTGCTGCATGGAAGAACGGATGACCATAACCAACAGACGCTGTGGTAAAGCCCACAAGGCGTGCAAGCACTCCAGCCGAGGTGTGGGGAGCAAGCCCTATCACTAATTTCCCGATCAGATCATCGATCTTATCAATATTATAATAAGGCTCAACTTTATAATATCTCGTTAAAAGGTCATCAATGAATCTCGCGGTTTTCAGAAGATATTCAGCGCAATCCTTTGAAACAACAATATCCTGCACTTTAAGTTCAAGGATCTGGTTCTCATCAACAAGCGGATTTCCATATGTGTCATTAATATAACCAAGTTCTTTAAATTTCAAAACCGAAACACCGAGTTCTCTGGGTTTAATATGGGTAAGAGGCATATCCGAGAGGTCATACCTCACAGTCCCGTCCTTGAACATCACAACATCATGCTTTGCCCTTAGCACCCCTTTTTCTAATGGTTCAGGCGTCTTATTTTTTGAAGTAAGGCCAAGAACACCTTTGGGTTTGTAAACATCGCGTTCGCCAACTTTATCAAGCGCCATCTGGTATTCAGATAAGAAATCAATATCCATTTCAGTGACAGAGGTAGTTTCTTTTTTGCATTTCGGACACGGCGGATTAGTATTAGTCCCCGCAAACGGCGTCTTTATTTCAATTCCACATGACTCACATTTAAAAAGCGGATGGGTGAACTTTCCGCATGTGCATTTGTTCTTGAAAGTCTTGTTCTTACATGCCGGGCATATGCGGCTTCCAATCTGGACGTTTATTGTCCCGACTTTTCCTTTCTGGTATGTAAGACCTGTCTGGAACTCGCTGTTCCTGAATTCATTATTCTTCTCTTTATCCTCTTCATCGTCCACGAAATCTTTCACATCTACAAGGGAGCGCCTCTTGCCTCCAGCTCCCCCGATGGGAAAAAGCACATGCGGCGCAGGTTTCATTTCGCGCTTATCAGATTTCTCAGGACGTCCCATCCGTGCCCCGATCCTGATAGGAGCACGAGCCCTGATGGTTATCCCGCTTGCTTTTGAGACCGTATCCAGGATATTGGATTCGGTATTTACCCGGTTCTTTTTAAGAGTCGTATCAAGCCCAAGACATCTCATCAGGGGAAGCGGTTCATCAATGAAAACCACCTTCTCACGGACTATATGAGGGACAAGCAGGACTTCAAGAATGGTTTTTATTTTGTCATCGTTCGGGAATGAAAGTTTGTCAGAATATTTTCCATTTATCCGGATATATTCAGCAAGCCGGGAAAACTCATCAATTGAAATATCATGCCAGAGGTATGTATATTTAGGATGCAGCGGCACTTTATAAGTATCTGATAAAGAGAGAGCTTTTTCAGCAGTGGGATTTTTAAGGTCGCCAAGTTCCTTTATTGATGTTTTTGCGGCAAGCTCCTGGAGCCACCATTCATAACAATAGGATGAGGGAACAAGAGGATGGTTATTCTCAAGAAAATCCCCGAAATTTATCAGTATCTCCCCGATATCAAGGATCTGCTGCACGGATGGCCGTATTTTTTTTGCTTCCTCTTCAGTCTTGATACTCAGTACATCCCCATTGAACAGGCGCACGGTAGGACCATCGATGGTATCTACAGGGGCTATACCTGCGGCTTTTCCGGGGCGCTCGACTTTTATCTGGGTGCCAGCGGCAATAAAATCATCCATCAATACCATCGTGGCTGGACTGATACCTGCGGCTGCAAAACTCGTGTTCCTGCCCCTGCCGTATCTTAGCCTGAAGCCGCCTGGTCTTGAAGGATATGAAAAAACGGGTCGACCTGCGATCAGATCCTGCAGGTACTTATCCTTTGGCTTAAGCTGAGCCGATGCATCATCGGTTTTTACAGTGACCACGAATTTATCAAGCCAGTCCCAGCCTTCAAGTTTGAGCTTATCAACGTGCTTTTTCACTTTTGGCGCCTTGAGGGCAATACCTTCAGCAATAACAAGTGCCATGCCGCCCCTGATCCTGTTCGTCTCTATACGCGCAAGGTCACGCCGCCCTTCCACTTCGGCTTCCTCTGTGGGTTCACCGTCAATGCATATCGGGCAGTTCCTGACTATGAGGCGGATCTCATCATCTGATGGAAGATACTGTAAATTCGCTACGCGCCTGTATGCCGTGATCTCTTCAACATATCGCTCAACTTCTTCAGGCCGCGGGACAAAACGTGCGATTCCCAGGTTCGCACGAACATAATCGGCAGCAAGCACCGACAACGCCTGCGCAGTGCCGCCAGCGCTCCTTATCGGGCCTGCATAATATATCCTGATATAATCGGTACCGTCGTCGTTTTTTGCCAGGTCGATCTTGGCAATGCCTTCTATGGGTGCCGCCACTACGCCTTCTGTCAGGACTGCCATTGCAACCCTCACAGCAGCTTCTATTGCATCCCTGTTCGATTCAAATTTTTTTATTTCACCCTTGGCAACAGCAATTGCCACCTGGAGGGCTGCCTCCTCACGCGACATCGTGGTTTCAAGTTCCCTTAGCTTTTTTGCGACACCTTCGATAGAAAGGAGTTTTTCGACCCTGTCTGCAAGGTCCTTTGCTATTGGTATTTCGATGCCTGGAGTCGGGTCGGCGCCGTTAACTCGTGCGCGGTTGGCTAGCTCGATAGCGCGGTTAAGCTCTGTTTCCAGAGTACTAAAATAAGCAAGCATTGCTGCGCTTGCGGCGAATTTCATTTATAGGGTCTCCCTGAATAAAATCAAACACCGCAAAGGACGCAAAGCGCAGATAAACGCAGATATTTTTCTGTAATATTTACGGTTTTCTGGTTTTGGAAGCTGTTTGATGAACATTGCATGCTGATTTCAGGCTGGAATAAGATAAAGATTGTTGTTGTGACCGGGAAGATGCTTAATGGGTTTTCATAAATATGGCATGTGGACAATGGAATACAACAAAAGCATCTGCATTCGAAATAGTATTTGCAATTGGCGCTGCCATTAAAAATTATCAACGTCTAAATGCAAAGAGCATTTCACAGGCGATTCTTTTGTTGGAGGTCAACGGTGTTTTTGTCTTTTAGGTGTATTCTAAATGTTACTGAACATTAGCCAGGTTCTGTCAAGTTGTCGGTTGCTCAGTCGATTTCGAGTTGTTGTCAAAAGTCGGTTGCTACCTCAAACAGAGGGGGGGTCTAAATGGTTTTTCCAATTAAAAATAGATTAATATCGATATTTATTTGCCTAGCTTTGATTGGTTGGTTATTCGGAACAGAGCCATTCGCATCGTTTCTACTAATTATTGTTGTATATTTGTTGCTTTCGGATAAATGTAAAGTTTAGAACAGACGTCATTTTGATCTTGGATTCTTTTGACTTCTTCAACATAAAAACAAAAATCATAATTGCCTACCTTCGCAGATTCATTTGCATAAACGTCAAAATAAAAATCGTTCACATCTAAAGAATTTACGCTCATGTAAATGAAAACGTTGCTATATGATTATCGTAATTCATAGTGTTAAAATTATATAGATCTGTATAACAATACCTTCGCCATTAAGGAGCATTAATACTACCTATTTTCGTTATTTCTGCAAACATTTGCTGAATTAAAATTGGATCTGGTTTTTCCGGTATCAATTTTAATGTTTCATAGATATATTT
>JBAQLI010000269.1:0-7354 GCA_049301735.1 Candidatus Methanoperedens sp. | reverse complement strand
CATGTTATTGATGTCTGTATGACAGGTTGTGCAGTCGCCGTTTGTCAGGTTGTTATTGCCATCCGTGGTATTGACATTCCTGTGTTTTGCAAATGATGCAGTGTTGATGGCTGCGTATATTCCACCCTGACCTGTAGCCTGGGCATGGCAAGTCATACAGGAGCCTCCGCCGCCTGGTGCTGCATTGTGGGTGAATCCAACCATATTCTCCCCGCCAGCAAGGTTGGCGCCATGGCAGCTCTTGCAATCATTATCTGTTACGCCATAGCTTGAGTGATCTACTGCTCCGCTTAATGGATAATTCGCACCAGGTTTATTCGCAGGTGGTTTTGGAGTAAGTGCATTCACGACATTATAGTTGCTGTCGTCCTGGTTATGGCAGCTTGAGCATACGGTGCCTGAACCGATCGGGTCACCGACTTTATCAGTACCAAGCGCACTTCCTGCTGCACCTATCGCAGATGTATTATGCTGCGTTTCACCATGGCAGTAGAGACATGCAGCGTTGGGCGTTGTCCAATAAATACCCCATTTCTGACCGCTATTATCTGAAGTATGGTTCATATTGGCATTTACCGTTGGCGGCAATGAGCCAAACCTGGTCTGTACTACACTGCGCACTGCAGAGTTTGTTCCATCATGGCAGTCAACGCATTTCACTGCTGTCGTCTTAGATGTTGAATATGCGCCATTTGGTTGCAAGAATTTGATGTCATGGAAATTGGCATTATCATGACAAACTGTACATGCAACAGTTCCGTTATGCCTGTTATGGACAGGTGTAGCAGGTGCGAAATTTGTGGAATACGCTGCACTGTCAACTGTGGTCAATGAGCCAAAGAATGTAGCTTCAGGACCTGATGCATGACACTGTTCACAATCCGTTGTCAAAGATGTAATCGCATTCGTCGAACCCAGGAATACATATGAAGGCTGGGAAGCTGCCGTTTTGCTGAGCACTGTTATGTTATGAGCATCCTGAGAATGGCATGCTGTACAATAAACAGGGTTATTACTTGAGTGTTTCAGGGATTGATGACATGTGGTGCACTGTGTATCTTCAGTAATTGTGTTCTTTGGCACCGTGTTGATATTGGGTTTTGTTACATTGTGCATCGGCCCGTGACACACCGTACAGGGGATATTCTGTACTGTGGCTGAGGTATGCGCTCTTGCTCCTGTCAGCGGATTTGAATTGAAAGTTGCTGGCGTTGGAATATACGTTGGAGAACTAAGGAATGACCTGGTGCCCAATGTTGCATCAAGACCTGAATAATTTACATATTTATTTGGAGAAGTTGCTGTAACTGTTTCAGGCCCTATATGAGAATTAAAATCTGTTGCGCCTATGTGACATCCTGTTGCATCACATGATTTCACGGTCTGGTCAATTCCGGCTGAACTTGTTCCTATTATGCTGTGACACTGGTCGCACGATAAATTTGTATGTACACCATATGTTGAAGGCACGCCTTTTCCTGTATATGAATTACCATTGACATCTTTTGCTTGTCCCAGGTTCAGGTCTTTATCATAAGAATTGTGACATGCCCAGCATTCTCCCTCATTTAATCCCCCGGAAGAACCTGCAACGTGGTCACTGCGGTACATCGTGGCATGGAAATCCCTTCCTGTGATATATGGTGAATATGGATCGTATCTATTGGAAGTTCCTATTTTGCCGGTATAACCCTTATCATCCCCTGTTCCAGAGTAAGGTCTTCCATGGCAGTTCTGGCATCCCCACCAGTTATAAACGAAATTAGAGGTTGAGCTCACAGGAGTACCAGCCACGGTGGCTGTAGCTGTTATTTTCCATCTCCCGTATTGCTGCTCATTGTTAAGATCAAAAGGAACTGTTGCAAGACCGTAGGCATTTGTTACATTTGTCTTGCTGTTCGTATCACTCTTAAGAGGATTTCTTGGTGTTACATCATTCCAGTCCAGAACTGAGAATGTAACTGTCACACCACTTGCGGGAGTGCCATTAGCATTAAGTACAAGCGCAACCCCGCGGACAGTGGTGGATTCACCTTTCCACGCATCTGTACTCCAGCTTCCCGGTAAACCAAAATCAGTATCTGCATTTGCGGTTACACTTAAATAATTCCTATTTGGGTCATCAAGAATGATATATCTATTCGTTGTAAGTTTTATCTGCGGATTTGCAGCCATAGCTGCGGGTATAAAATATATCAAAACTATAATTAAAATTAATAATATGTTATTTATGCTATTCAAATGTTTTTTATTCTTCCCTTTTTCAATGGCCATATCATTCTATCCTTCATTATTTTTAGCTGTTTCCCTATCCAGTTAGAAAACTTTTATCCTATCCATATAGAATCTCCTATCCTATCCATATGAAATATTAAAAAATAATTGACCTTATCCCTTATAAATTTTTCTATTAATATATGTCGCGATAATTAAAATGATTAGCATTATTATCATATAATACTTACCACTATAATCTTCTCAGAATTATAATTAAAAATAAAATCAATATGGTCAATGATCCCAATTCTATTCCAAGCTCATTGTTTTTCCTTTCAGGGATCGTTCTTATGATATTTTTCGTATCGTTTTCTACCGTTATCCTGGTGTTATTGAACTCCACCTTTCTGGTCGTGGAGAAATCCAGATCAGGCGTTCCATTCATCAGCCATATTCCCCGTCCAATTTTTGCAGAAGTAAAAGCATAGATATAGTTTCCACTCCTGTCCTGGATCATGGACTTATAATCGGTCTTGAAATATCCTTCAGTGCTATAATTTGACAATACCACAGAATCAGTCCATTCAGTACCGTTCATCGATCCCATGATCCCAAGTTCTTCAGACCCTGTGATGCCTGTCATATGGGGGATCCAGAATACTCCGTCTTTATCCTGCATGAAATAAGGATAGTTGATATTGTAGCTCAGATTTGTTATCTCAGCTGCATCCGACCATCGGATCCCATCGGCCGAATATATTAAGAATAGGTCATATTTATTTAATAAAGGCTTATGTCTTTCATGAGTATTCCTGGAAAAGAGCATCCAGTATTTCTCCGTGTTATCCTGTATCATGATTGGAAAAATATCACTTTCCAGAGAATCTGTTATCCTTATCGGTTGTGACCATTCGAACCTATCATCAGAATATTTCAAATAAATATCAAGATTATTTGATGCATTGCCATAGGTGGAATATGTAATAAAATATCTTCCTGTTCTATCCTGCATAATATAAGGGTACGATTCTATGAATGGGCTGTTCGTAATGTTAACAGGTTCGGACCAATTAATTCCATTATCAGAATGGGCAAGTTTCAGGTCATAATTGAAATTCAATGTTCCTCTGATCTCTATAAGAGAGGAATAAAGTACCCAGAACCTGCCTTTATTATCCTGGATCAAATCCGGTTCATAATCCGTAAGATTTGAGGCTGTAACCTGATAGAAATTCGTCCAATTAATGCTATCATTAGAATTCATTACCCAGATATTCTGAGGGTTTGTATAAGAATTAAAAGCTATCCAGTATGTTCCATTGTTATCCTGTATTATAGAAGGACGATCAGAATCCGGTAAAATAAAATATGGTTCATTCCATTTTGCGGACGCCATTCCAATTATTGAACTTACTGCCAACAAAAAGACAAAAAATTTTATTAATTTAATTTTCATATAAGCCTTCTCTGAGGGTTGTGTAATTATAAGATTAACGGAACTAACTTCCTCATAAAAATCCACCCTTAAATATTGTGGATTTTGTTTGGCCCGAAGCGGTTTTGTGAAAATCATAAGCATCGGTGGTATTTGGTTGGGCAATCCCGTACTGCGACCCTGGGTTTGAATCCCTACAAGGCTACTCTTCCCAATCCTTCTCCACATTATTAGATGGTATCTGCAAAGGTGGCTCAGGCTCATAGTTCGGAGGATATTTCAATATACGTTGAAGTAAAGACAATGTATTTTTCTTCACCCTGACTGCTTCACGAGATTTTTCAATATCGCGATAGCTTGTTATGGTTCTTTCTTCAGGTATGTCCCGGAATTTTTCTACTTCTTTGGTTGGCTGTTTTATCTTATATGTAACATATGAAAAAAGACCTGTAAATCCATGTTCGATCTGATAAATTCCACCTGGCATCAAAAATATCCTCTCTGTTGTGAAATCTGAAGAACCATTCGTGGTTTCAACATGAAAAGTAACCCAAAACTCCCCGCTGATATTATCGATATTCTTTAATGTTGCAATCAAGTCAAACCCGTCTTTATATCGATAGTCACTGATATACCAGTTCAGGGTCGTATTAATTTTCAACGGTACATTGTCTATATATGATTCCTTTTCATAGTATGTTTGAGTAAGATTATACGGTTCTTGTTCAGTGTAAAATTCCTTTTCTGTAAAAGTTTCCTTAGTCGTATAAGGGATATTTAATACAATTAAAATAATTATGATAGCTATATATAGTTTCACCCAGCCATCAATAATTTTTCTCTGGTTCATTTTACACGTTCTTATCAATATTCATTAAATAAAAATCCAGATCGCAATTGCTCCTGCAATCACTATACTGGCAAGAATTGCCATATCTATCCATTTCCTGTTTATCTTGCGCTCAGTTTTCTCCTTTTCGAAGTAAGTATCCATGTTTTTAAGGAGATAATCCCTGACCATTGTCATATCGAACAATTTGAACCCTACAGTAACATAGGCTGCCCAGGAATAATAAAGATAGACATAGAAGAATAATAGGCCGAACAAAATACCCATCATAATATTTGGTCCCCATGCTGCGTCAAGTATAATTCCCCCGACAGGAACGATCATTATTGGAGCAAGCGCCCATAACCATGCCATCTTGTTATTGAAAAGTTTATATTCTGATGTGAATAATGCCCACCATATCAGGTAAATAACCAGGATAAAATAATGAACAATACCCAGCGGATATTCGGCCACATATACTAATGCAGAGAACGTAAAGACTATCACTACAAGAACTTTTGCTATAAATTTAAAAGATGCGCCCGGGAAAATATATACTTTTGAAGCATCCATGTCCTGCATCTTTGTCACATAATCAAGAGTCGTATCCACCCTTCGATTGGTCTGCATTACCTGTGTTTCCATTGCATTGATCCTGCCAACCGTATCAGTAAGCATATTCATGAGTGGCTTAATTTTATAATCCCATTCCTTATCCATTTTATCGTTAGCGATCTTCTGCATAAGAATATGCCTGACACCGATCCATGCAGTCATGTAAGAGAAGACCATTATAATGAGATCTATTAAGATACCAACTAGATTACCGACAAAGAATGCATCAATTATAAGTGATATTGTTGCAAATAAGCCTACTATTATACCCAGTAAGATAGCACTGAAGACTGCGATTTTATCTTTCATTTTTTATCACCTCATATGATTTTTCAAATTCTAATTATTGTAAATCCTCTGGTAATCAAGATACAGCATTCCCTGCTGTTCTGCGCTTGCGTTCAAATCCAGATAACGAACAAGTGAATAGGACTTATTAATACTTCCTGCATTACCCGCCAGTGTTCCATTGGAGATCAACTCTTCGGGGTATAAAGTAATGTTGCGATAGGATAGTGATGTATCGTTTAGAGTCGTCCTGTTGTTCCATGATGAACCATTCCAGAGCTGCACCGTGAAGTTATCTCCGGAAACATTGTATCTCAGCTCTAGTGTATGTATACTGGCGTCCGGTATATCAGTGGTATTCGTTGTGACATTGAGCTGGTACAATCCACTCACATTAACTTCTGCAAAGACTGAAACGGCCCCATCACTTGCATTCTGGGCGTTGCTGAAGTTCGATACTGTTCCTGTATCATTTATGAAACTAAATATATAAGTGAGTTCAGGGGAAGTAGCTGCTGTATTATTGGCCCATGTAGTGTTCACATTACTGTAATTATCCACCGTTCGTGTTGAAATTGTGTATGTCAAATTCGGTGCAAAGTAACTTGCATTGTAGAATTGCCAGCCTTTGGTTACATTCGTCTTGAACACACTATCGATATATATTTCCACATGATCAAAGTCAGGATTTGACGGATCTGACCATGTCCAGTTAATATACAAAGGTGTTGAATTAGCCATAATATTGTTGACACTGGCTGGCGGTGTGGTATCATATAGTGTCTTATTCGCGCTGGTGTTATCTGCTCCGCTAATTGTGATCTCTAAATAGCCTGTATTAAATCCGGCTTTTGAATAGCTGAAGTTATAGGTGCCATTTGAAAGATTGGTTATGGAATAATATCCTGATGCTGAGGTATTACTCTGGTTGCTGCCATTCTGGACCAGGACACTTTCTAATCGTGCACCGATATTATCAAACACATAACCGCTCACATTATAAGATGGTATAGATTTCACGGTAACAGTGATAGTTTCAGGCGCTGTTCCGCCATAATTATCGCTGCTATTGAAGTACCAGACATAGATTCCAACGTCATTGCTATTGGTCTGCCAGGAATAAGTTCCTGTTGTGGTGTTCAGGGTACCCTTCGTTGCATTCGTGCCGTAGGCGATTGTGTCATTATCCGCATCTGTTGCTGAAACAATGAAAGTTAACAGATCGCCTGCTGTTACTATCTTGTTTCCAATTGTGGCCTGATCAGGCAGATTGTTGGCGATCTGTGTATTATTGGAGACAGGGGTGGTGTTCAGGGTACCGGTGCCTGAACTATTGTATGAATAGACAGAAATGTTACTCCAGCCGTGTACTGCAACTGTAGTGTTGTTGTAGGTGCTAGTTGTGCCGTTTATCCAGTTGCCATTAACGTTTACGTTATAGCTATCCGTGTCATTGCCTGATCCTGGTTCCCAGCTGTGATTTATCCAGAAGTTGTCCTGGGTGCTGATGAGGTTAATCGGTGATGGTGGCGTGTAATTCAAGGGTAATGCTGCGGTCACTGTGATGGTAATGGCTTCGTTCGCAACTCCGCCGTAATTATCGCTGGATGTGAAGCTCCAGGTATACGTTCCCGTATCGCTGCTGTTGGTCTGCCAGGAATAGGCGCCTGTTGTGGCATTGATCATGCCGTTCGTTGCATTCGTGCCATAGGTGATTATGTCATTATCCGCATCTGTTGCTGAAACTGTAAATGTTAACAGGTCGCCGGCCGGTATGGTCTGATTATCTGTGTGGGGCTGCAAAGGTACATTATTCAATACCTGTGTTTCACCGGAAACAGGGTTGAGGCTCGGGGTTCCACTGCCTGAAGCATTGTAGGCATAGACGGTTATGTTGCTCCAGCCATGCGGACCGACTGTGTTGTTATTATAATTGGCTGTTGTTCCATTTGTCCATGTGCCGTTCA
>JBAQLI010000268.1:0-11278 GCA_049301735.1 Candidatus Methanoperedens sp. | reverse complement strand
CCGACAAACCGAGGGTAATTATTAGGATTTTAAGCTGGTTTTGAGGAGAAAAATCTATTTTTCTTTAAGAAAATGGTAAAAATCATATCCGGGGGATAAAATTATGAGGGTTAAACGACAATCTCCCTTTAAACTTATCTCCTTTGTAAACAGGGGTCCAGATGAAAGCTCCGAGTCCTCCCTCTAATAAATTCACAGGTCTTGTGATATTTGTCTTTTTTTTGTCTCTAACCCATTCAAAAGTATTTATCAGAACAGGTTCTGTTTCATTATCTTCCGGCCTTTTAAATTTATAAAGATCATATCCAAAAGGTGTATTTTCCTTGGGATACCCCATAGTAACTATACCACTTTCATTAATAAACTCAAATACATAAATGCCGCTGGTATGATTGTAAACATTCGCAAATTCGGTTAATATCGTATCTTGCGATGCATCAGAAATATGCAAAGCCGTTATTTCAATAATTGTTGTTTTTTCATTCAGAAATCCATTTATCCCTGAAGAAATCTGTTTTGAAAGAAGTAGCTGTCGTTCACTAAACTGTTTCTGGATTATATTGTGGATCTCATCATTTGATCTGATTCCAAGAAAAACAATAACTGTGACAGATAGCACACATATGATTAAAACCATCAGCCAGTTTCGTTTAGTTTTCTGAATACGAGTTTTTCTAGCATTTAAACATTTCATCTGAATTACCCAACACGTTTTTTAAAATGTGGTTTTGCATCACCTAAGACAAAAAGGATTATTTTATCCTACAATCCTTATGTTTTTACTATGATATCCAAATCGTAGCCACAGTCCCAAGTTAAACCACCAGCATTTCAAACTATCAGGATTCTATTTAAATCTTTTGGAAATTTATTATTATTAATAATTATTTAGAATCCATTAAAATCATGGATTTTTAACATCATGATTTTTCTCTATGATTTTGGTATCTGCACAACAAAAACAGCCCCACCTTCAGGATTATCTTCAACCCAGATCCTGCCATTATGAAGTTGAAGAATTCTTACTGCTATTGCAAGACCCAATCCTGAACCCTTTACACCCTTCTTTTCATTCCTGTTGAATCTTTCGAAAATGAGTTCCTTTTCCGGATCTTTTATTCCCTCTCCAAAGTCTATGATCCTCACCGAACAGGAATTGGCCTCTTCTATGCCCTTTACCACTATTCTTTTTCCTTGCGGGGCATATTTTATGGCATTTATTATAATGTTTGTAAAAATATCTTCGATGATCTTGTTAGCTTTAACAGGCAATTTGGTTTTCAGGTTATTTTCAATACTCATCCCGGCATTTACAGCAAGCGGTGTAAGATTTTCAATGACCTCTGTGACAACAATTTTCAAATCAATGTCCTCAAATCCAATAGATTCCAAACTCTTAAGTTTTGAAAGCTTTGTGGCATTATCAATAAGCTCCATTCCTTTGACAAGATTTCGTTTAATTGTCTCGAGATGAGATTTTTTCCGGGGATTTTTCTCATCTTCAAGGAAAAGTTCAACATATCCGTGGGCCACATTAAGAGGATTCAAAAGGTCATGGTGCATGATGTCGGTGAAGAGTTCCTTCATGCGATTGGATTCCTCAAGTTCCTTATTGTATTTCCTGATAGCTTCTTCAGTATGTTTGCGTTCTGTGGTATCTATTATTATTCCCTGGTAATGAGTTATATTTCCATCCTTTTTGCGCTCGATCACTGTCCTGTCGTCGACCCAGTGGACTGCCCCATTTTTTGCTATGATACGATACTCCTGATGGAACCTGTCATCACCGCTCTCTGAATGCGTTCGCACTTCTTTTGATACCCTTTCCAGATCGCCAGGATGAATAATAGATTCATAAAGAAGCGCGCCTGAAAGGAATTCCTCTGCACTGTACCCAAACTGGACCACATTATTTGAAACAAACTCGACAGGCCAGCCTTTCTGTGCTTTCCACCTGAAAAGAACGGTCTGGCTGTTCTCAACTACCAGGTTCGATAGGCGAAGCGCCTCCTCTGAACGCTCTCTTTCTGTGATATCTTTTGCGATTCCCTGTGTCCCTATCACTTCCCCTTTTTCATTTCTCAGGATCCTGACATTATGAAGGACATTAATTACCTTGCCGCTCTTTGAAATGTACCTGTTCTCAAAATCGAATACATCAGTGCCATTTTCTATCATTTCCCGGAATTTCTGGAAAGATCTCTCCCTATCCTCAGAATATACCCATTTTGACCAATGATGACCGATCACATCTTCTGGCGAAGCTTCTAATATCCGCAATCCTGCATCATTCATGAAGACATGTTTGCTGTTCTTATCCGTCATATAAATGATATCTGTAGTCAGTTCAACGAGATTCCTGTATTTCTCTTCAGATTGCTTGATGAGTTTCTCAACACGTTTTTGCTCGGTGATATCCCTCAGTATACCCATGCTGGCAACCCTGCCGCGATAAGTCACAATCCCCACGCTCATATTGACCAGGGTCTTTTCCCCATCTTTGCGCAGTACATGGAATTCGTATTCTGAGGAAACATCTTCCCCTCTCTGCCTCCGGTAGTATCGGTCCTGGACCATTTCCAGATCCTCTGGCGCAACAAAGCGGTGAAAATCCATGCCGATAATTTCCTCAATACTATAGCCTGATATCGCTGCGGTTGCCTTGTTTACAAATACCATTTTTGCATCCTGGATAACAAACACTCCCTCCTGGATATTCTCGATCAGCAGGCGGTATTTTTCTTCGGATTGTTTGATCTCTTCCTCCATACGCTTGCGTTCCGTAATGTCACGGACATATTCGATTACACCATTCATCTGTCCGGTAACCATATCATTAAGAGGATAACTGTAAATTTCCGCCCATCCCACTTGCTTTCCCCCGTGTCCGTGTTTGGGAACTTCTTTATAAGCTGATTTGCCAGTTTTGAGCGTTTCCCAGGCAGGGCAAAGCTCACACCGCTCTTTCCTGTTATGATAGGCTTTAAAACATTTCTTTCCAACAAGCGGCATCTCATGCATATACCAGCTTTCAGTCATCTTGTTGACGCGGATAATGTTCATATCACTGTCAATTATGCCTATACTTTCCTGTATGCTTGCAAAGATGCTCTCAAGGAATTGTTCTCCTTCACGAAGTTTCTCTTCATCACGCTTGCGCTCGCTGATGTCTGCTATTGCCGCAACCGCTCCGGAATATTTTCCGTTCTCATCAGTAATAGGGGATGTTTCTAAACTTGTATATATCCTTGTTCCGTCTTTTCGGACAAATTCAAAATCGTGCTGTTCTTTGACCCCTTGCGAACGTCGCTCCAAATAGCGCGTTGCATTTTCTCTCCCCTGTTCATCCATAAAAGAAAACAAATGCATTCCCAGCATCTCATCGACGGTATACCCGAGCATCCGTGCCATACTTGGATTTACAAAAGTAGTGTTCGCATCTTTGTCAAGTACCCAGATACCTTCCATCAATGTCTCAACCAGTCTGCGATATTTCTCTTCACTCTCGCGCAGGGTTTGTTCCATGCGCTTTTGTCCTGTTATTTCCCTGACAACTTTTATTCCAGCTATGATGTTCCCGTTAGAATCTCTCAAAGGAGATGAAGTAAGGTCAAAATAAAAATCTCCCTTATCAGTGGCAACTTTTCTTTCCGACCTGTGGATCTTCCCATCCTTGAATGTCCTTTCAACCGGGCAATCTTCGCATATCTGATCCCTGCCCTCATATGTTTTGTAACAAAGCTCACCCGTCCTGTCCCCGTATATATCATTTTGGATCTGGTTCTGGTATATTATTTTATAATCAGTGTCCTGGATTATTATACCATCACCCAATGCTGCAATGATAGCCTCAGATTTGTTTTTCTCTTCCTGTGCCTTTGCAAGAGCTGCATTTAATACCATCTCATTTCGCTTACTTTGTGAAATATCCCTTATAATCGCAAGAAGCACCTTGCGGCCTTCCAATTCCATTAGATCTGCATTGAGCAATGCATAATATTCTGATCCGTCTTTACGTTTCAACCTGCCTTCCCAATCCCTCACCCTCCCTTTTTCTCTTAAGGAGTTTAGTAAAAGCCTTCGTTCTTCCGGATCAGCATAGGTTGCTCCAGCACCAATTGCCCTGTAATCATCAAGGGAAAAGCCGCTCATCTCCTGCATATTTTTATTGGCATCAATTATATTTCCTTCAAGGTCAGCTACCCCTATCCCCACAGGAGCCGAATCAAATAATAAACGATACTTCGCCTCTGATTCACTAAGGGCTTTAATCACTTTTTTCCGTTCAAGATCAGCGTTTTCAAGTTTACTCAGGCGTTCTTTTAAACTTTCAAGTTCCTTGATTAACTGATCTTTCGTTTTTCTTTTCATTCTTCCACGAAACGTACGTGTTTTCATCTAATCAATTTTGTGATTTCATTTGAAACATCAAGAGTAGAATATGAGCCTCCAAGGTCAGGAGTAATGATACCATTATCAAGAACATTGTTTACAGCCTTGCCTATTGTTTTTGCTTCCGCGTTAAAGCCTGCCCATTCAAGCATCATCTTAACGCTCAGTATTGCTGCTATCGGATTAGCGATACCTTTTCCTGCAATATCCGGAGCGCTGCCATGTATGGGTTCAAAAAACGCATATTTATCGCCAATATTGGCGCTGGGGCATAGGCCCAGGCCACCTACCATTGCCGCAGCTTCATCGCTAAGTATATCCCCGAAAAGATTTGTGGTCACTATCACATCATATTTCTCCGGGTGCAGAATCATATCATATGCCATGGCATCTACAAACATTTCATTATATCTTATGTCATTTTTTTTCGCAACCCCTATGCAGATATCACGGAAAAACGAATCTGATTTCAAAACATTTGCTTTATGGACTATAGTTAACTGCTTTTTCCTCATCTTTGCAATCTTGCATGCTTTTTCTGCGATCCTCGTGCTGCCTTTGCGTGTAATTATTCTTGTGGAATATGCAACATCCTCATGCAGTTCCTCGACACCTGAGTACATCCCTTCCGTATTTTCCCTTACTATCACAAAATCAAATTTCTTTGCACAGGGCAATTTAACTTTTTCAAGAGGTGTGAATGGACGGATATTTGCATACAGGTCAAGTTCTTTTCGCATTCGTACAAGAACGCTCTTGTAATTGGGATCAGGTACGGTTGTAATAGCTCCGAAAAGAACGCAATCGCACTGCTTGATGAGAGCGATATCATCATCTGTGATAGCACTTCCGGTTTTTTCCCATTTGCCAAAACCAATCTCAAGAGGAACTTTCTCTATATCAAGGCCAAAAACATCAAGTACTGATAATGCCGCAGGTAAGACTTCTTTCCCGATACCATCACCAGGGATAATTGCGACTTTCATGTTTTTTTCTGGTTTCATAAAACTCTGTGGGGTGCAGGGGTAGCGGAAACCACACTCTTTAGAGTGTGGGGGAGCAAAACCCGCCTCAAATTTGATGTCAAAAATGTATTAGCGGTTTCTAATAATGTGAGTTCTTTTGCCTTTGCAGAAGCATGGATTTTTGTACCATCAAGTTCTCTCAATTCAAAATAACCTGTTTTTCTTCTTCCGAATACGAAACATTCTATATTATTCCATAGAACTTTATCGAATCTTTGGAATCCGTGAATGAATCGGGCAGCCGTATTCTTGATATGGCTTCTATCGCCTTTGAATAATTTGCGATTACATTTCCTGACCTGTTGGATTAAATGACTTACTGGACTTCTTTCTTGCATAGTTCCCCCTGCGATTACAAAAGCATCGGTGTTATGAGATTTATCAAGACCCAATGCAATTCTATTAAATTTTGTGATATATCCATAAGTGTGATTTACAATATTTCCTGCATCCCTTAACATATTGACCATTTTCCATCTTACTATCGACATAAAAGTTTCCGGTTTGAAACCAGTGGGTAATTTTATATCCAGTTTCAGTTTTCCTTTTGAAACTTTTGTATGACAGGTCTGGCAAAGGGTCAAGAGATTGTCAGGGGAATTTCCACCGATTTGTCTTGAAATAATATGATGTGTTTCAAGTATCGGGTCTTTTGATTTCCCTTTACATGCCTGACATGTATGATCGTCCCGGTGAAGCACATATTCCCTGACATTCCAGCTATCTTTCTGTACTCCGTTCTGATATCCAGTTCCGGATATTTCAGGATTCTTGATTTTCTGGATATCAAATGCAGCTACTTCAATAACGATCTTCGTAATCGGAAGCAACCTTTTGATATTGTCAATTAACTTGATATGGCTTTCAAGTTTATGCTGGATTGAGGGAGCAAGCCATCCATCCGGCTTTTTTCGGTTAAGGAATCTTGGAGGTCTGTACCATGTTTTTCTGCTGCGTCTTGCTCTGCGATACTGCTTTCTTTCCGAATTGAGTTTTACCATATCTGAGCGAAGTTTTACCTCTGCGGAATATACTTCTTTCCTGTCTGTTGTGGCGGATAATCCCACATTCAAGAATCCGCTATCCACTCCAAGAATTATCGGTTGTTTTGTTTCTTCTGTTGCATATTTTAGTTGAATCGTGAATGGTGTTCTCCTGATTACTTTCGCTTTATCCTCCTTTAATAACTTTTTTGCTTTTCGTGGTGTTGTAGGCATGAGTGTTTGTCCTCTCATGTTTAGAACATAAACAGCAGATACACTCGTGTTCTGCTTTGCGTGTTCTGTCGCAATTAGAGCCGCATCGGAGTTGTTAGAAGATGTTTTTAAACCTATTACACTGAGAGTTTCCTCTAAACCGTTGCGCCAGTTTACGTCGCACACACGTATGGCTTTGCCATATGTGGATACAGCGTGAACCGATGTTTCGGTTCTGTTTAATAATAGATCACAGTTGCCACTAACGTGCGGAATATCGGGGGGTGTGTATGTATTTCTTTCTTCTAACTTCTGCATAATTTATGCCTCCTTGTCAACCTGTTACCCATGCTCCTCACGGAACATGCCCGCCTTTAGATGGGTGATTGACTATTCTTACAAGCATCCTGATAGCATCCACGATATCGTATTCGGATGCGCCCCAGTGAACCACTGTGCCGTCAATGCCATTAAGGTTCACCATACCAGATTTCTTGCTCTGGCAGCATCGAGTGATAAAAGGCTTTGTTGGCAGGTAAAGTTCTGTTTTAAGCGGACACATATTGATATGCTTGTAAGTCAGGTTGGGGTAGCGAAGCTCAAATATCTGTTTTGATATATCACATCCTACAAGCATGGAATTATCTTCGATATCGGTATCCGTATCAAGGTATTTTCCTTTAAGTTCAGAAGCGTGACAGGGAAATACTACATTTTCACCCTCAAACTGGCGAAGGTCAATGAGTTTTGTCGAAAAACGAATATTCAGTTCTCCGAGTATACCGCTTCTTACGAGTCTCTGGATGGCAAAGTCAAGCCAGGGTGGTTCGGGTGGTATGATATCAATTATCTCTATTTCCATTACCTCATGCAGGCTCGGGTCCCGGATAAAAGTCGTATGCCTGTCCATGCCCTCAAAAACTACAGTATTTACGACACCCTTACATAAGGGAAGAGCGCATTCGATAAGCTTCGTCCTGTCATGGGAATCAAGTTTTTCCTTAAATTTTGTTATCTCTTTTCCACAGGCGATCAGCTCAAGTGAGATAAGTTTTCTTAACAGTCCTTCACCTTCACTTTTCACCTTATATATTTCGTAACCTGATGGAAGTTCGGCGATCAGGTATTCCGTAGTAAAATATATCGGCCCCCCGATCCTTCCTGTCGGGTCAGTCCTTGTCATACCTACGCTTTTATAATCAGCCGGGAATATCAAGGATTCACCTTTTTCCGATGTTCAACAAGTCCGCCATCAGCAAGTATTTCGCGCAGGAAATCCGGGAGTTTTGTGGCAGGGTATGTTTTCCCATTATTTTTCACAATCCCTTTCTCAAGGTCGATCTCGATATTGTCTCCCTCTTTGCAATCAATCCTTGCTTCGATAATAGGCAATCCCACATTTATTGCATTCCTGAAAAATATCCGGGCGAATGATTCAGCTACGATGCACGCTATGCCTGCATATTTTAAAGCCAGCGGCGCCTGTTCCCTGGATGAGCCGCATCCGAAATTCTTTCCGGCAACGATTATGTCGCCTTTTCGGACTTTTTTTGGGAATTCAGGGTCAATACCCTCCATTACATGGGATGCAAAGACGTTCATATCGGTAGTACGCAGGTACTTCCCCGGAATGATCACATCGGTATCTATGTTATCACCGAATTTCCAGGCTTTTCCTGAAATAGTGTTGATATCTGTGCTACTCATGAATGCAATGGATAATGTTTACTGCGGATTTAAAAATTTTGGTAGAAAACAGATTAAATCAAAAAAAAGTAAAGAAGATGAACAATCATCTTCTATTTTGCCTGAACAGGTAAACTGCCGATAGTATCAGTATGGCAAGCACGAAGCTGAAACCATATGCTTTCTTTGTAGGCGCTGGAGCTGCGCTGTCATCCGCAGGTTTCTGTGTTCCCTTTGTTTCAGTATCCTGGACCGCTGGTTCAGGCACAACTGCATTTTTCGGTGCAGTTATTGCAAATGGCGAGAAGTAATCGGTCTTCCCTTCTAAGTATGTATTGGAATCATCTTTTGACAATACTTTTGTCTCAAGTTGTACCCAGCTGCTTCCGTCCCATCTCACCAATACGATATCGCTGCCTTCAACATTGTTAGCGCTCAACCATGCATTGTCTATTCTGAATTTGATGAGCGCTTCCTTAATGTTCGTTGGCGTTGCATAGCCCTTGGTTCCAACCCATATGTTGATATTCTTATAAACAAGGCCTTCTGCCGGAGTATTCACGATAGTTGAAGTACCCTTCAACACTTCTGCCGAAGTTGTGATTATTCCCATGCTTTTAGCTCCTGTTATATTGATAAACATTATGGGATTCTTCTTATTGGTGAACTTATAGGATGTTGTCGTACCCTTGGAGATCTGCATATCATATTTCTCGCTCATTTCAATATTAGCACTATTTTCAGGCGAACCGGAACCTCCGCCACCGCCGCCAGTGCCACCGGAGCTGCCGCCGCTTGAGGTTCTTGGGGCCGATGCTGCGCTAACGATCCATGTCCATTCCTGGGAAACAGTGCCGTTGGTATTGTTTGCCGTGGCGTTTACTGTCCATGTGCCTGCAACCGCACTGGTGTTGGTGTATATCGCATCGGTAGTGCTGGTATTATACTGAACCTGAGTACCGTTGATATACCAGGTGACATTGACGGTCTGGTTTGCTGTGACATTAAAGACCCGTGTCGCCCCTGGGGTATCAGTTGCCGGTGATGCCGGAGCATAACCGGTTATAGTGGGTGATCCTATACCGGGTGATTCCTCATTTTCGACCGCTACCTCTATGTTCCAGCTTTTTGATATGCTGTCGCCCTGAGCTGAAATGACGCTCAAATTAAAACTATAATTCGAAGAAGTGGACGGAGCCATCACAATAAAATAACCTGATGTCTGGCTTCCACCTGCTGAAAGTGAACTTATCCCATAGTTAGTAGGTGAAATAACCGTCCAATTCTCAGGGATTGTTGTCAATGAAGCATTCATATCAGTCGCACTTGCTGCTTCAGGTGAAGCGATATTTGTTATAGTGTACTCCAGCCGGACATATCCGTTTGGAGAAACACTCGTTGTGTTTTGAGAGACATTCACGGTTAAGACCGGTCTGTCCTTTATCGAAAGTGATGTAGTTGACGTAAGCGGGCTTGCCTGTCCGCCATCATTTGCTGTTGCCTGGATAGTAAATGGATTGCTGTAAGTCCCCGGATTATTCGCTTTGACAGACCATTGAATATTCTGGGTACCATCACTTGAATAGGATATTGTTTTGACAGCGCTTGTGATGGTAACTCCGTTTGTGTTATCAATCAGTGTAACGGTTACTGTAATTTGAGAAGATACACTTGCTGCCTGTATGGGAACCTCGACCGTAAAACTTTCATCTTTGAGCACGCTGCTGCTGTATGTCGGTGTTCCGATAGTGAGCGAGGATGTCGCGCTGGCACTTGAGATCAATAACATCAATCCTAATAGACCGAAAATTAATTTTTTCAACATATTAACTACCTCCTATTCGTATCAACCACGCATCTTCACTTCCTGATCCATAGGATGCCGTGGAACCTGCAAGAATTATGGAGTTATCAAGATTGGCTTGTATACTGTATGCAATATCATTTTCTGATCCGCCGTATGTTCTGTTATATTGTTCAGAGCCATTTATATCTGTCCTGATAAGAAGTGCGTTGCTTGTTGGTCCATCATATCTGGCGCCTGCAAGCAAGAATCCTGTGCCTGCCTGTTTTAGACTCCTGGCATATTCACGATCAGGACCACCATATGTTCTGTTCCACTGCTCAGAACCGTTCATATCGGTTTTTATAAGCCAGGCGTCACCGTTTACATCGCCGTATGAACGTGTTTCACCTGCTAATATATATCCACCCTGGGTAAGGTTCACAGAATAGATAGCATCAAACCCGGTTCCTCCAAATGTCCTGCTCCACTGCTCAGAACCGTTCGCATCGGTTTTTATAAGCCAGGCGTCACCGTTTCCGGCTCCATATGAGTATGTTTCACCGGCGATAACAAAGCCGCCATCCTGGGTTTGTGAAATTGCCCTGGCTGAATCATTATCTGCTCCTCCGAATGTTTTATTCCATTGAATTGTTCCGTTAGAATCTGTCTTTACAAGCCATGCATCTGCTGAGCCATTTCCGTATGAATCTGTGTATCCTGCCAATATGAAGGTGGCCCCGCCTGTAATCCTTATGACCGCTGTTGCCTCTTCGGAGCCTTCTCCACCGTATGTCTTGTTCCAGGACTCATTTCCGGTATTATCTGTTTTTATCAACCAGGCATCCTGGGAAACTCCAGATGTAAGACCAGCCAGCACGAACCCATCTTGAGCTGATGTGATCTGATTTGCCTTATCAAACCCCGGACCTCCGAATGTCCTGTTTGATAACTGATTACCGCTGTTGTCAGTAAAGATCATTGATGCGTCTCCATTTGTTGAACCTGCAAGAACGTATCCGGAGCCGCTGCTTCGAACAGAATATGCAGCATCGAAATCGGGTCCGCCGTAGGTCATATTCCACTGCTCAGTACCATTTCCGCCTGGTCCTGGTGGAGTCACTGTTGGTGTTGGGTTCGGTGATGGCTCTGGTCCTGGTCCCGGTCCTGGCCCTGGTTCGCCGCCGCCTCCGCCC
>JBAQLI010000267.1:0-3015 GCA_049301735.1 Candidatus Methanoperedens sp. | reverse complement strand
TCAAAGAACACAAGAGGGAATATGATTGAAGAACCTATGAATATTTCGATACTGCATGAAGGCGGGGTACGCTTCCTCTCATGTCTGAAGACACGAGCCTCCGCTACCCCTGCACCCCAGCGCAACGTGATGTGAAAGTGTTTGGTCAAGCCCCCCATCCCCAACCTGCTTTATCCATACCACCGACTAATATTCATGGTTATTAGGTTTAAATGATTTTTCCCAAACATTACCTAAGCCAGGAATTCACAATTTGGAACTAATCATGGAAAGTTGCCTTATATCACGAACAACATTTCATTCGCTGAGGAACGAACCACTCCTATCCTAACCTATCCAAAAATATTTTTCTTTTTTGATATGTTTCCTCAATTAAATTCCAATTACTGCTATCTACAACCTTGGGCACTTGCGATAAGATGCTGGTAAGCTATTTTTTAATCGTAAGAACAAAATGATTTGAGAGAAAGCATTAAAACAATGAAAATTCAAGATGTATATTATGATAGCTTTTCAAACTCTATTTACACCATTAAATATAGGTAACCTTGTTTTAAAAAATCGAATCACTCTCGCTCCTATGTTCCTCTGTTATGGAAATTCAGATGGGACTGTTTCGGAAAAAACTGTAGAATTTTATGCGAGAAGAGCAAAGGCAGGTGTATCCCTGCTCGTAGTTGAAGCATCTGCCGTGGATAGCAAAGGAATTGGCTTATCCAGAATGATAAGGGTTGATTCTGACAATTATGTTAAAGGGCTGAGCAAGTTGGCAAAAGCAATAAAAGATGCAGGAGGATATACAGTTCTTCAATTATATCATGGTGGTAGATATTCACAACAACCAATTGCTCCATCACCAGTGGAAACTTACCTGGCGCCAGAAAAGAAAATTATTCCAAAAGAAATCTCAATAGATGAAATAACCGAATTGATAAATAAGTTCGGTGAAGCAGCAGAGAGAGCAATAATGGCTGGGTTTGATGGGGTTGAGCTTCATGGTGCTTCAGGGTATCTCCTTGCGCAGTTTATTTCACCCAGAACCAATAAGCGTAACGATAAATATGGCGGTTCATTTGAAAATAGGATCAGGTTTCCTCTCGAAGTAGTAGCATCTGTTAGAGAATATATAGGCAAAGAATGTCTTTTGGGATATAGATTCATGCCTGATGAATGGCTTCCTGATGGTTTCACACTGAACGAAGGGAAGATATTAGCCAGAAGACTTGAGAAGGCAAGTGTAAATTATCTATCCTGTAATGCTGGGAGTTATGAATCCTGGTTTCTCCCTCATATAATGAAAATGACTTCAAAACCTGGTTATCAGGTTGATATTACCCATGAAATTAAGAAGGAAGTCAGGATTCCAGTATTCGCTAATGGAAGAATAAATACTCCCAACCTTGCTGAAGAAATTATCAGGAAGGGGAAAGCAGATGCCGTGGCCCTTGCAAGACCACTTTTTGCTGACCCTGAATTTGTGCAGAAAATTTTTGAGAATAGAACTGACCAGATAGTAGAGTGCGCAAATGACATGTTATGCGGGAGGCAAACCATGCAAGGTTTAGACGCTGTTTGCAGTCAATGGAAAAAGGTGACTGCTTGAATTTGTAGAAAATGGGAGAGAACAACTATGATTAAAACAATTGACCATATAGGGATTATCACGAACAACTTAAAGCAATCAGTTGAATTCTATACTGATGTGCTTGGTTTTTCTATTTCCGCTAAGATTGAAATGGATGATGTAGGTTTTTCTGCAATCTTTGTTGAAAAAAACGGTAGCAGGATAGAACTCATGGGATATAGAGGGGAAATTCCAAAGCGTTCAGAGAGTATTGAAATTGCATTGGGTGGAAGTTCAATTCAAATAAACGACCACATTACTTTTTCCGTAGATGACATCGGAGCCACGGTAACCGAGCTTAAAGAGAAGGGAGTCGAGTTTGACTTGGAGCCTATAAAATTAGAAGGCGGGATGAAACTTGCTTCCTTCAAAGACCCTAATGGTGTGCTGATTGAACTGGTGGAACATCCTAAACAATAAAATGCCTATAGATATAAAAGTATAGAAATCCAGGCAATAGACCGTATGAATGAGAACTATTACCTTTGGACTCCACTATTTTATATTATGCCTTGACTAACTTTCTGATGTCAAAAAGCGGTATGTGATATTCTTTGGAAACATCAAATTCTGCTTTCATCAAAGCTTTATTTTCATTTATACCGCTATTTATGAAAGCTTTCTTACTCTTTGAGATGGCGGATAATACTTCAAATATGTCCATTTTTTCCTCGCCTCCTTACAATAATAAAACACCTCAAACAATATAAAACTATTTGAAAACTGATAATAATGAAAATTGTTAATTATGATAGATGTCCCTCAATTACCCATTACCTGCAACCTTTTTCTTTCCAATCTTTTCCGTACTTAATTCCCCAGGAAGCCCACATCGCTCCCAGAATTGCAGTCGCCACAAGTATGGCAACCAGAATTACGGCAATCTTCTGAAAAAGGCTGATTGTTGATGCGAAAAATGCCACATAAATTATCGCAAAAATCAGCAATCCGAACAAAACGATTATAGATACAACAACTCTCAGTGCCAGTCCTGGTGGATTTTCTTGACTTTCAATCCGGTTCATATGAATTCACCTCACAACATCCAGTAGTGTCCCTTTCACTCCTGTAATATAGAACATATCTCTGATACAATATAAAATAAACTTATTACCGGTTTTAGCTATTTGGATTACTTTCACCCCGCTTGGCATTGCTATTTTTAACGGCAATCCGAATGTAGAACTATGTCTCCAGAAGAACTCTGTGCAGCCCTCAACCATTCATGGCTATGCCTCAAAGACGGTTATTATTGTCCAGTCTGTAACCCACCTTTCCCACCCTAAATTTAAAATAGTTCAGAATGTTAGTTCTGAATAGTATCGCTAGATACTGTTTTTCTTCATTTTCCTCTGATTATTCTATAGATTTCTTATAGCTATTACGGTCAA
>JBAQLI010000266.1:0-7061 GCA_049301735.1 Candidatus Methanoperedens sp. | reverse complement strand
AGAACAATATCGCGATTTGCCTTCATATTAAGAAAAATATCTATTAACGCATAACAGTTTGCTTTAAAAAATCATATATTATTTAAAAAAGTTCCGCATGTGGAACTTATGACGGTACAACTCCTACCAGAAATAAATCCGGTCTTTAAATACTTACGTGGAATTTCTGAGACTATTTTTGCAGCTTTTTCCTGTCAACCCTTTGAATCCGTTTCTCTGTCTTTCAGAGGACCTGTCATCCGTGAGAAATTCTGGCGGAATAATTTCCAGACTCTATGATGCACATATAATACGTATGTTATGTGGGAAACTTTTATAATAATGTGCATAGACACTTTAACATCAATTATTAGGGAGTGGAAACGTGAGCGAGATAACATTAAGATTTGCGGAGGGCATGCCCTCAGTTTGGAATAGCGGTTGGATTAACAGGGCTGGCAATCTTGTTGCTGGTACTGATTATCTTCGCGAGCGTATTCAAGTACTCAACTATGAAAATAAGCCAAAAATCGCCAACTGATGCTGAAAGCATGAGATATTACTTAAAAAAGGCAAAGTTATGGTATATTTCATTGAAACCATACTTTAAAAAATCCGAAGTGCACAGGGATTTGCCTGCAAAGGTAGCATGGTAAGTGCATCAAGCGCCGTGGGGAGGCGCCATGATAAAAATACCTCATAACGAAAGTACCCAAAATATAGGAGAAGATAAGAAATGAAGAAAATAAATATATTAGAAATAAAGAAAATTGGAATATTGGCCTTTGTATCCCTCTTTATGATTGCAAGCCTCGTAGGTCCGGGATTTGCTGCCAATGTTCACCTGAAAGGCGGAAAAAATGCTGAACCGTCGTTTTTCGACAACATACTGACTCTTACTGCTTCCGGGGACCTTACAGGGCTCGGAAATGAAGATGTACTAGTGACGTTAACCGCGACGGCGAACCCAACAGCTACATGTACCAATCCTGCAGGTGAGAAACAGCCACCGGGTAAGAACCCTGCTCCTGTTACCGTTACAGGCAGTGAATCAATACCTAAAGAAGAGATAGATAACGGGAATGTACACTTTAGCGTAACAACTAATGCTCCAGTGACACCCATCCTGGGTGCCCCAGACTGTACAAATGGACAGGGAGCTTGGACTGAAAGCATAACCGACATGGCTTTCACCAGCGCCGCGATAACAGTCGAACAACCAAAAGGGACAACTGTCCTGACCGTCGCGTGTACCTTTAGCCCGCAAACAGTTAATGGTGCCGTCCCTGCTTCAAGCGTAAGTTGCAGTCAATCATCATAGAGAATGAAAACATAAGGGCTGCCAGATAGGCTACTACGAAGGCCCCTAGAGTGAATCCGAACGCCTTCATGGAGGCGTTCGTTTTCTCTAAATAGGTTAGAGAACCTTCTCTGAAACCTTCAGATGGATTTAAGTTAAATTAAGCTGGTGCACTTTTTATTAAGGTAAAGCTCTCTACCAGCCATTAAAGAGATTCCTTTTACTTAATCTCTCCTTCAGGTATTTATCATTCAGCAGGGCTAGCCTAAAGCTACCTTATATAGCTCTTTTAGTGCTTGATATACTCACCACCGTAAAAGGCATATCCCTGTGCACCTCGGATTTTTAAGCATGGTTTTAAGAAAACTTACTACACTGGCAATATATATATCCACATTTACGTATTATAATATCAGAGCAGCGAGCAGAAGTATGGACATCCTTATCCTAGCGTTTTTGCCTTGACTCCTTTTATGTAATTATAGTAAACCAAGAGTTATACATATTATAAATAATGCCTTTATAATATGTACATAATGTATGCAAACACAATCTTTAACGTTTTCAAAGCAAATAGGTGAATATATGGGGGTTAATACAGGAAAAAAACGTATATCCACAACTATCTCTAAGAAACATTGGGACATACTGAAAAAGCATACAGATGAGTTTGAGACCCAGCAAAAAACCTTAGAACATGCTCTTGAGTGCTTTGAAATTAACCTGAAACAAAGTCCTGCACTATCCCGGGAAGAGCAACTATGGATGCGCATAGGCAGGGAGCTGATGCCAAGTTTATGCCTTCTGCCGAAAATTATCTTCGAGGAGCTAACATCTACTGCAGATTACGAGCGAATGAAAGAGCTATTGACCAGGCTGAAGCTTGCAGAGTATCTGTTAGTCTGGTACTATAAAAAACCTCTTAAAAAATGCAGTTTAAAAGAGATTGTTGATGGGATTACCTTCACATTTAAGATGGGAAATATTATCAATACAATAGATTACATGGATTATGACAACTACTACGCTCTGACCATTACACATACCATACAAATGAAAGGATCAAAATTACTTAAAATATTTTTTAAAGACCTGTTCAATTTATATGGGGCGAGGTCAGAGTGCGAGGTAGGCGAGAATAGTTTTTTCATGAAAGTATTTAAAAATGAGTAATATGCAAGAGATTCGTTTTGTCCTAAAATATAACCCATCTTTGAGAACTAAATTTTTCATATCATCATAAATGATGAACTGAGAAACCTTTCTCTTGCAATGCTCTGGCAGCGAAAATTTTCCTATGGTATTTATTCGGATTTTTCTCAGCGCAAATATATATTGCATAAATTAGCTCCGACGAGCCCAGATCGCCATGATTTTTGAGGTCTCAGCTACATACAAATCCTGCAACTTCGACCGGGATCATAAATACACTTATGTTGAAATTTTATTATAAGAATGACGATCCGTATGGGAAAAATGAATTAATCTATACTGACCTCAGTCGGTCCAGAAAAAAATAGGTAAAAACCCCGCATTTCTCTCCCCATTCTTTTCCGTTCTATCAGTCAGTTTTTCATTCTTTTCTCCAATTTTTTCGTTCTTATTTGGAGCCGTAATTTTCCTTTTCATATTATTTTTTCTCCTTAATCAGGCATTTTGGTGGTTGAGGAAGCCAAGAAAATTAGTTTGCTTTTTCGTGGATAGGATAGGATAGACATGGCTTCCTCATTTAACTAATACGTTTAATAATAATATAAAGGATCCTACAATTATTTGAGTTTATTTTTGATTTTAAAGGTATTATAAATAGTATTTTAGTTTTTAATAGTTTTTTAACGGTTATATTGATGAAAAAACATCTATATTACTTAATATTGTAACGAATTACGGTTCGAGAGTTCAAAATATAAAGATGATTAAATGAAACAAATATCAAAGGTATTATCTAATTAGACTAATATTATTAATGAAACAGGAGTTGTTCAATTAATGCTTTCAGAAAAAATATCGAAAAAAATTGTGTCTGAATTGAAAGAGAAATTTCAAAGATTAAAGGAGCATTTTAAATAGATGGTACCGAGCAGGGTTATTAACCATGCCGACTACTGGGAAGTTATAGAATGATTATAACTGGAAAAGGGCTGCCTGCTAATCATACATCGTTTTAAGATTATGACCCTTACAGATCCCTCCCACATCGCCAGATGCGCCCAGCTCGCAATGATCCTTGAGGTCTCAGCCACCCCGAAGCCGGGCAACATCGACCGCGATCACAATTACATTGACACTCGCTTTGAACACTTCCTGGCAAGCGCTGTTGGGGTTTATCCCATACTTGAGAAGGCCGCTGCCTCAGAATCCGGAATTGGAGAGCTTATCCATAAAGCAGTAACAGAAAGCAGTAAATGGCAAAGCGGCGGCAACACGCATTTTGGGGCATTTATTCTTCTTATCCCACTTGTGATGGCAGGAAGCAGGTGTGAAAATACAACGTGCCTGAAAGAGCAGGCTCAAAAGATCGTAAGGGAAACGACTGTTAATGATGCAGTTGAATTTTATCTGGCTTTTTCAAAAGCAAAAGTGAAAGTCAAACCGGTTGATGAACTTGACCTTTCTGATACTGGTTCCATTGAAAAAATAAAAGCACAGAGATTGACGCTTTTTGATATGATGGAGATTTCGGGAAGCTATGATATGATCGCAGAGGAATGGGTAAATGGTTTTGAGAAAACATTTGAATGCGCCACAATGATAAAAGATAAAATCAGGACAAATGGGATAAATGACGCTGTGGTTCTTACATTCATGGAGATTTTATCAAGAAACAAAGACACCTTCATTCAGACAAAATTTGATACAAAAAAAGCCGAAGAAGTTTCAATGCGAGCAGGGAATATTTTAAAGGGCAATATGAACAGAATTATGAATGGAATTTGCAAATTTGACGAAGAGCTATTGAATGAAGGTGTCAATCCAGGGTCAACTGCTGATATTATTATTGCAGGACTATTTGTTTCGCTTTTTGAGGGGATGAAATTTTGATAGATCTCGAAGAATTCGGGATACAGGAAGGGATTTCTGAGGTTATTTTCACAAGTATATCAATTGAAGGAACTCCAAATGCAGCGCCTATTGGTTTGCACATGAAGAACGGAAGACTTTTTGCCATGATATACAAATCAAAGACACTGGATAACATAATTGAGACATCTAAAGCATCAGCAAATATCGTTGATGACCCGGTTTTATTTGTGCAGTCTGCTCTTTCTGATATTGAACCCCGGAAATTTGATTTTGTTGAAGGGGTCCCTGTCCTTAAAAGGGCCCTGGGGTGGATCATCTTTGATTGCATGATCAAGAAAGGTGAAAATATTTCAGTAGTTGAACTCCTGGCAGTCAAGTCAAAAATATTGCAGCGAAAGATCAAGCCCATAAATCGTGGTTTCAATGCTGTCATTGAAGCAACAGTCCATGCCACACGATATGTTGTGTTAAAAGAACAAAAATACCTTGATAACATCGATCATTATAACACAATTGTCCAGAAATGCGGTGGTCCCGGCGAAAAAGAAGCTATGAAGCTGCTTTATGACTTGATCAGTTTATGAGAGAAAAGTCAATTTAGCAAATGTAGGATTATTTAAGATTTATGTGTTTTTTAGCAGCAGCAGTTGTCTCTCTTCCCTGTGGAGTTCTTTTGATAAATCCTATCTGGATAAGATATGGCTCATAAACTTCTTCAATTGTCCTGACTTCTTCTCCTACTGATATTGCAATGGTCTTGGCCCCGACAGGTCCGCCTCCAAAATCTGTTGAAATTATACCAAGTATGCGCCTGTCAAGCTCATCAAGTCCGAGCTTGTCGATCCCAAGCATTGTGAGTGCTTTATCCGCAACATCCTGCGTGATGTTGCCTTCTGCTCTCACCAGGGCAAAATCCCATACACGCCGAAGCAGCCTGTTTGCTATGCGCGGTGTCCCACGGCTTCGTTTTGCGATCTCAATGGAACCGTCCCTGGTTATTGGGATTTTAAGGATGGAAGCGCTGCGGGAAACAACTTCTACGAGCTCATCCACGGAATACAGGTTAAGCCTGGAAATAAAACCGAACCTGTCCCGGAATGGCGAACCAAGGAGACCCACTTTTGTTGTGGCGCCAATCAGTGTAAATCGTTCAAGAGTCAATTTTATGGAGCGTGCGCTTGGGCCCTCACCAATCATTACATCTATCTCGTAATCTTCCATAGCAGGATAGAGGATCTCTTCAATAACTGAATTCAGGCGGTGTATCTCGTCAATAAAGAGCACATCACCTTTCTTGAGCGCAGTCAGGATCGCTGCAAGGTCACCTGGTTTCTCAAGGACAGGCCCCGAAGTACTTTTGATATTTGAGCCCAACTCATGTGCAATAATATGGGCAAGAGTTGTTTTTCCAAGGCCGGGCGGGCCTGAAAACAGGATATGGTCAAGGGGTTCGCCCCGTTTCTTTGATGCTTCTATGAAGATTTTCAAAGACTCCTTGAGCGCATGCTGCCCTATGAAATCATCAAGCCTGCTGGGGCGGATGGTGAGTTCTTCTTTATCATCTTTTTGTGAGATCGGGGTGATTATTCGCTCTTCCATTTTGATTCCTGATGTCTATTTAATCCTCTTTTCCTATACATAACAAAATCCCTTCAATGATATTTAGACTGGCCAGTGCTCTCAAGAAGCGGTCAAACTGTTGTTTATATTGTTATTACTTCTATCGGAACATTCACCTTTTTAGTGACAAACAGGTTTAACTTTTCAAATCCAATAACTCTGTTGTTCTTATCTTTTTTGAGAACTATTTCCTTCCCGGTTTCTTCGCAGATGAACTCCTTTTCAGGATCGTCGAACCATATCTCTAGAGTATTTGATTCTCGATTCACTGACACTTTAATTTTTTGCATATCAAGATTCAAAGATACAATGTCAAGATTTCTTTAGTTTTCTAGTTTTTATCAAAGTATCCATACCTTTAATAAAATCGCTTTCTGAGAGATTTAATGGAATTCCGATTTCGTGAAGTTTATACATAAAAAATCTCTTAGGCAGACCGGCTATTTCTGATGCTTTGCCAAGAGAAACTGAGCCTTCGATGTATTTCCTTATGGCTTTTCTGAGTTTATATTCCTGTACGTATTTTATAATAGATGATTTTATAATCTCTTCTTTGTCGATTGAAGTCTCTTTTGATATCTCATGCAGCCATTTCATATAATCATCTTTGATATTTACACTTATTTCCATTTTAATATCACATCTTTAGCTTTTTCGATAACATTATCATTTATAGATATTCTAAGTTTATCGAGCATCAGAAAGGCTTGCTCTTTATCTATGTTGCCGGTTAGACAGGCATCAATAACAATATGCGCTGATGATATATATTTTATTCCCACTCTTTCAAGAACTCTGTAAACCCTGGCATCATCTATCAGCACTATGAAATCGCCATTATCAAAAGCTGCTGACGCAAGCTCCATTTCACCTGAAGTGATGCACAACATCGCTCTCCTCAGGCGCAGCCGAGAGGCGCGCACTTATGAAATGCAAAATCTTTGGACTGTCCGGCGCAGCACTAAAAGAAGCGACCGTCTGGACAGGATTTACAGGATTTGTGGTTGAATTTATCCTGTCGATCCTGTTCGTATATACTACATTCTTGCAAGAAGAATAAAGCATTCTTGCACCTACATAAAAGTAGGTCGAGAGGGTAACGAAAATTCTGTTTGGGATCTCGTTCCCGTGGATTAAC
>JBAQLI010000265.1:0-27184 GCA_049301735.1 Candidatus Methanoperedens sp. | reverse complement strand
CCCTGACTCTGCGGAAATATTCGTGATAATATTACCGAATGAGTCAATATATATGACTGTGCCATGAATGGAACCATTCACTTTTTTCCCCTCTCCGAAATTAAGATCCTTAAAATCAAAGATATGTCCGCCTACATCTTCAATCCTTGACCCCTTTGAAATATACGCCCCCACCGGAGCAAAAATATCCCTGCCATGAAAAGTGCAGGATATATTTTTTTGAAATAGATTTGTATTTGAAATCTCATATACTTCTATCGTTCCAATGCTCTTTGCGGCAGGGATAAGAAGACCGTTGTCTGGCCCGATAAAATAATGGATCTCACCGTCCAGGGATACAGCCTTGATCGCAATTTTGCGCCTTTTTGTTCCGACACCAGGGTCAACTACTGCTATATGGACAGTTCCGGACGGGAAATATCTTGCACAAGTCATTAATATGAATGCTGCGGCACGTATATCATGGCGGGGTATTGAATGTGTGATGTCCACAATGTTTGCATCAGGATCAATACAGAGTATTACACCTTTCATGGATGCAGGATATACATCCCCGAAATCTGAAAGCAGGGTTATTACCATACAAGAAACATTTAATACCTGTTTAACTATATTTTTGTTTCGTTGTCCATGGATGGGAATATTGTAGATGTTGATATTTTTGAGACCTGCTGGGAAACCAGGAATTTAAAGAAAACATTACTGAAAAAAGGTAATATCGAAACTATAACTGACGATATTGGAATTAAAAAGCGTGGTAAGTTAAGATTTCGCTTTGGTTTAAAGGTATGCTGAATACCTATAAACCAGAGGGATCTGAGTTATTCTTACTTAGGGTCATACCTAATATTCAAAAACATGATACGAGGGGAACATGATGAAAAATAATAATCATGTATTATTATTCTGAGAGAAAAACAGTCAATGAATGGATGGATTTATCGTTTGTTTTCTGGTAGTTTCCCCTCCATATGCATATTATCAATCTTGATACTATTTTTTCCTTTCTATAATCTTCCCCAAAAAATATATACTAACTCAAAATAATAAGTACTATAATGACGGACATTCTTAGTATAGAAAAATTGAAGGATTCAGAAAAATTTCATAAGGAAATATGTTACTTTTTCAATGATATTGTCGCTACTAAAGCAATAGAACGGGTAAATAATTATTTTGCTTATAAGCGACTGGCAAAACTAAGTAGAGACGCCGAACCATTACCGGTAGATCCAAGGCAACTCTCCTCATATCGAACAAGATTAGGGACTATGCTTGAGTATGCTATAAGTACAGAAATTCAAAATATTTTGAAAGAAGAATATAAAGAAGAACTCTACTTGACATTTGCTGTCGTTCATGAGTATCCAGATTTTTACCTTCGGGATAAAGATTTGAAAAAGATTTTAAAAATAGAGATGAAAGCAGTTGATGCTGACTCGGATGAGCAAGGAGCAAGATTTGATGTTCTTTCGCGAGATATAGACCCAAAAAGGGACCTTTTGTTATTCGTTTGTTGGGTATGGAAAAATGAGAAATTGCCATCAGGAGAAGATTGGGAGCATCCAACTATTTTCGCTCACTTGGTTACACCTGCTATCGAAATAGCAACAGAAAGAGATAGGAGATTAATTGAAATTGGTGGAAAAATCGAAGGAGATCGCATATTAGTTCCCTCTACAAAAAACCCTGGAACATTCGTGGATGACCCAGGAAATTATGGTAAGTTTTGGCGTATCATCAAAAAAAATCGCAGAGAATCAAATGAATTAACCGAATATATAAAATTATTTTTGGAATTCCAAAAAAAAGTGGATAAGAAATCTCCGAGAAACAGATTTTAAAATTTATATAATTATCTAATCAGGGCATAATTTTTTTTGTACGAAGTTATATATATCGCGAATAATTTCCTCAGATTCATTTAAAGCTTCTTGGCTTTGTTTCTTCAAATTTAATCTTCTTTTATGTGCGTCTTTAAATAACCTCACAATTTCTTTTTGTTCATTAATAGGCGGTAAAGGTATTTTAACAGTTAAGATTGAAGATTTGGGAATTCTTGGTCGTCCAACACCCGTAACTTGATAAACTATTTGTCCAAAAACTATGTCACTCCTTAATAAGTAAGCTAGGTATTCACTATCAATATTAAAAAGAGTCTTCCTATTTTTTAATACTTCTGAAAATTCCAAATCGTCTGCTGCTCTATCCAGACATCTAAAAACTAAGCATTCTGAAGATGTAAAGCCTTCATCTTCTTGATCATCAATAAAAATACATTTTCTTAGCTCAGGGCGCAATTTTGAAAACAATATATCCCCACCCTTAAAGTATCGTACAGAACTTTTTATTTGATCTCCAATTAATTCAGAGACAAAATATTCTCCTGAAATCGGCATAATATTAGCCAAACCAATAAATCTACATACTTCGTCAGGAAACTCTACTTTTGGCAAAACTGTTTTATTTCTTTCGATTACTAATTCTGCCAATGTAGGCATGGAGTAAATCGATTTTGCGATAGTATCTTTAGCAATTTTTTTAGAGGGGTGATGAAATTGGATGTCTAATCGACTTTCGACTAATCTTCTGCTTACATCGAAAAATTCTCTTGGATCGCAGAGGAATATAAAGGGAGATAAATTTTGTATTGTAAATTTTCCCTCACTTTTAAACTTTCTCCAAGCTGTCACGACTGATGGTAAATCATCTAAAAGTTTCAATTTGCCTAAATCATCTCTTTCACTTCCATAGAGTGGGTCTCCATTGGGGCGTTTACCAACATTTTCTATATTGGCCATGAATATTTCTTTTTGAGAAAAATAACCATCTGAAATCTTTTTTTTCTTCAGTAATAAAATCGATGCTTTTGCTGATGAATATGGTAAAAATGTTACATCGGGCAGACTTATTATTGCTTCAATGATTGCTTTTTTAAATATTAATTCTCTAATATCACTATTAGTAGAGCCATTTAAAATACTTTCATCCAATATTATTGCTAATTTTCCCCCAGGTTTCAGAATATCTAGGCATCTTTCCACAAATAAAACGCCTCTTCTTCTAGAAGATTTATCCTTGCCCACAGAGTATCTATTAAGACTATCTTTATCAGAAAAATCACTTCCAAAAGGAGGATTTGTAATAATTATATCAATTGAATTTGGTTTAAGTATTTTAGATACTTCTTCATTCCAAGAAAGTGAACCTCCTTTAGGAATGTATTTTACTGGCGTACTGTCTCCTCCATGCATGATTATATTCATATTTGAGACCCATGCCATCCTAGAATCTATTTCCACGCCGATTAATTTATTAGAACAATAGCTCTTAATTAGCTGATTAATATCCATTTCTGTGCTAAGAGGATGGTTTTTATTCCACATTAATGTAGAAATTAAGAATCCACCGCTACCACATGCCGGATCGCATACGATGTCGTTAATCGTCGGATTAACCATTTGAACCATAAATTCAACAATATTTCGAGGGGTAAAAAATTGCTGATTTTCATTTTTATCAAAAGTATTACAAATTATCTCTTCGTAAACTGCACCTTTTATATCAACTGGTACTTTTGAAAAATTATAATTTTGTAAAAGTTTAACAATTTCAAAAATTGCTTTTTTGTCGCCACTTAAGTCCGATCTACCATTAGTGAAAATTGCTGAATATTTAACAATTGATCTTTCAAATAATGTACTAATTCTTAAGTAAACAAAATCTATAGTTTCTTGAGGATATATCTGAAATTCTAATTCATTTTTTTCATTATTTTTGACTTCTTGCTCATCAAACATTTTGCAGAATAGAAGCTTTGAGATTTCTTCGAATCTTTCCATAATACTTCCGCCTTCTGAATCTCGAAATGCTTTGCTCATTTGTCTAACAATGAATTTTAGACGTTTCAAATCAAGAAGGGAAGATTCAACATTTACTTCTAGATTTACAGATTTTTGAGATGAAGCATGATTTTGTTTGGTATTCCCGTTCTCTTTATTCAATAATGATACTAAATCCTCTAAGCGATATACACGATAATTATTCATGGGATGTCTTATAGCTTTTAATTTCCCACCCTTATCCCAATTTCTAAGAGTTGCTTTCGTCACGCCAAGCATCGATGCAGCATCTTGAATGTTAATAAAATTATTCGCCTCTGTCATCTCTTCACCTATTTTATAATGTTTTATAATGTTACAACATTATAATACTTTTGGTAGTATCCCACCTAGATTCTTTATTTATAAAAATAAAAGGAGCCTGATTTCTAGAATTTCAGATTTCTTGCAGAGTTTAAACTGCCTCTCTGGGCACGAAAACAACTATATGAGCATTAACGCTTTCTGCACTGCGTGCGGACACTATTTAGGTCGCATTATATTACATAGTAACAATGTGGCATCTTCCGATTTTATCTTTTAAACGGTTGAACATACACTAACCCCACCCGAAGGGCAAGATAGAGGTATCCAGCG
Organism: Candidatus Methanoperedens sp.; assembly: GCA_049301735.1. Classification (GTDB taxonomy): domain Archaea; phylum Halobacteriota; class Methanosarcinia; order Methanosarcinales; family Methanoperedenaceae; genus Methanoperedens. The sequence goes on along the minus strand of JBAQLI010000265.1, from coordinate 22,706 downwards.
CACCTGGAGCCCTGAGCCGCCCTCTTAAAAAACTACTTATTTCTCATGCGCCCTCACTGGAGTGGAACATCCAAAAAGAGTATATCCGTCGCCCTATCGCCTGCCCGCCCTGATAAGACCTATGCTGTGCGCCTCTTGATGGTTTGTTTCTCTGCGCCCTCGCAGAAATATATTATTCCCGCCCGATCAAGCATTCCCGCAGGGCAAACCTTCAAGCTGAGCGTGCCGCATTTGATAAAGGGCGGGCAGCAGGCGACGGATTTCTTTTTGCGTGAACGGAAGAGCGATAGTTGTTTTGCACATATTTCTTAGGGAAAAGGACAGCGTGAGAAATCACATAAACCGCGACTGTCCGAGCACCGGGGGCGCAGGACTGTCGCCCAGCCTCCCGCAGTAAGTACGACATCTGCCCTCTGGCAGATTGCGGTTACGCCCGCAACCCATAAGGGCGGCGCTCGAACCATAACAACAATTATAGTCAAGCATCTATTTTTCTTATTTTTTCAGTTCAATTACTACACTACGAGCTTCAGTTTTGCCTATATTCTCAACCACGTGAGTTTCTGCATTCATCCATATGGCTTGGCCTAATTTTAATTCAACCACTTTCTTTTCGTCGTCTGGCAAAATAAATCTTAACTTCTGGTCATTCAAAGCATATACCACAGTATCTGGGTGGGAATGCTGTGCCGTTTTTTACCAGGTTGAAGCTTGAAGTCCAATAGTCTCAATCTATCATTCTCCAACAGTGGTTTAAGCTCTGGTATAGTTTGCTTTATATCTTTTAATTCGGACATATTCTCTAACCTCCTACTCAAGTTTTATTTTTCTCCGATTGAAAAATTAGTATTGATTAATTTGATTCCCCTGTTATTTAACCGTGTCGGAGTTCATTCTGAATTCAGCCAGGCGATAATCATATGTGTTTATATTTTCCAATCCGTTAAAAAAAGATAATATTATTATTAGAAGACATCCACACTTTTACAATAAACAATGACATATAATCAGAGTTTTCCACAAATAAGATAAAGCTTTTTATGGGTTAACTGTTATTTTCAGGGCTATAATGCATGACGGGTAAAAAAGCAGAAATTTAATAAATTGAATTAAAAGTATTAAATTTTTATTATTTAATACTTGCTAAACTATAAAACCCGTTGTCATGTGGACTCGTGGGGTAGCCAGGATATCCTGGCGGGCTTCGAACCCGCAGACCCGCGTTCGAATCGCGGCGAGTCCGTTAATTTTTATCAAAGTGGAAAAAAAGGTTTGGATTTTAGATATAAAATAAAAAAGAAGAATTTCCGGCCTAGAACCGGAAATGGTTTATTGTAACCAATACCATATCAGGATCAGTATTATTAATAGTATTATTGCATACCAGACATAATTACTGCTGCTCTTTTCTTCTTCAACCTTTGGTTGTGGTCTTGGCGCCTCGATCCTTGGTGCAGGCTTTGGTTTTGGTGGCTCTGGCTTTGTTTCTGGTTCCCGCACCGGTTCAGGTTCAGGCTCTTTAACTTTTTCCACGGAACCTGATATGAACGGGCTTTGAACACCAGTCAATACTGCCATGACGCGGACTTTTCCTGTGAGGCTGTTATCTACTTTTGCGCCCCATATTATCCTCTTGGTATTCGGGACCTTGTCCATGATCAATTCGCCAGTAACTGCTACTTCTTCGAGTGTCAGGTCTTCGCCACCCACGATGTGGATAAGCACACCATAACAATCGGAAATATTTGTAACGTCAAGCAGTGGTGTACTGATGGCCTGTGAAACAGCTTTTATAACTCTATCCACACCATCTCCTTCACCAATACCTATCGAAGAGATACCGCCGCGTTCCATTACAGCGCGAAGGTCTGCATAGTCAAGGTTCACAAGGCTTGGCTGGGTGATAGTATCAGTAAGATTCTTTACGAATGCACCAACGAGTGCATTGGCAACATTAAGGGCTTCTTTTAAGGGCAGGTTTCCTGCAACTTCCCTTAATTTTGAGTTATCAATAATTACCACAGAGTCACAGGATTCTGCAAGCAGTTTTATTGCTTCTCTTGCTTTCTCCCTTCTTGACATTTCAATCGTAAATGGGATTGTGACGCAGCCGATGGTAAGTGCGTTAACGGAACGGGTCAGCTCTGCAACAACTGGTATTGCGCCAGTTCCGGTTCCACCGCCCAATCCAGCGACCAGGAATACAAGATTTGTACCTTCAAGTTCAGCTTTTAATTCACTAATATTCTCCCTTGTGGCCTGCGCACCCATTTCCGGGTAGCCGCCGCAGCCGTGACCCTTGCATAATTTTTCCCCTAGTAAGATCACTTTATCAGCTTTTTGAACGTAAAGATGATTTACATCAGTATTTGCTGCAATTATCCTTCCACCCGTAATACCTTTTTCTGCAATCCAGGTCGTAATATTACAACCTGCACCACCTAAGCCTACGACGGCAACCGATGGTTTTGCTGTTTTTGCAAACTCTTTTAGATCCGTAACCATATTATAATAGCCTCCTTCGAATGAATGGCTATCTATTTATATTGTTATTTTAGTATATATGCTTTTTCAACGAATTGCATAACAATAATGAGAATAAGATAACTGATAATAGCCAAAAATATGTTTAATATGGGCCCGCGGAGATTCGAACTCCGGATCTCCGCCATGTCAAGGCGACGTCATAACCAACTAGACCACGAGCCCGGTTTCTTCCCTCTAGTGGATGATTGTTATTAAACCTATCGATTGACCCAAGTTTTATATCGTAATAAATTAAAATGGTTCCTGATGGGAACTGTTAGTGCAAAGAAAAGGCTTGAGATCATAGAACGGGATGTGATCCCTTCAATGTTCGTCGGTGTGCTCTCAAAGGACGACAAGTGGCTGGAACATACACTAAAAGAGACACTCCCCCAGCTTGAAGAACGGGCATATCGCCTGGCGCAGGAATGCAAGAAAAGCGGGGAATGCAAAGAAGATGATCCGTTAGTTGATGAAACACGTATCAGGGCTTTATTTGAAGATGCCCGCTCAAAACTTGGAAAAGAGCATCTCACAAGGGTGGCACATTCGAGGTATTCGCATTAACTATTTATTGGAAAATTGTGATTTATCAATTATGCAAGAGCGTTCAAAAAAGAAATTTGAAGAGGAATACTCACTCTGGATAAGCTCTGCTGCTAAGGATATTGCCTTTTCGCTGAACCGATTAAAGCCATCTGATCTAAAAACAATTATCGTCCGCAACGAGCAATATATGGAAAAACCGGAATCAGTTTTTGGTACATCTGGTCTTGATCGGGTTAAAAAGTTAACTCAAGAAAATATATTATTCCTTTCAACAGATGCGATTGTCTTCTCGCAGAGCATCTTTGCTCCATTTCCCGGTGTTTTTGATTATGCTGTCGCCCTCAACAGGCGTTATTATATTGAAGGTTCATGGTATTCAATAATTACGCTTAATACTAAATATATAGAGGAAGCCAGTGAGACTATCTTAAAATATGCGATCTTCCATGAACTTTTGCAAAAAGAAATATATGAGGAAAATATGAGGAATGGGATCCGTAAATTCAGTCCTGGGGAAAAGCGAAAGATCAGTAATGATACATTGAATAAAGCAATTGAAAGCTCAGGAATCACCCCTGATGAGATTATGATGGAAAAGGAACTGATGCTGAAAATATCCTCAAATTCTCCCCTTATCCCGAAACCATTTGCTGAAACAGCGCTTTTCCATTATGTTGTAAAGAATCTTGAGGAATTAAAGGATTTTCGCGAAAAGAGCAGTACTGAAAAAGAAGATACCATAGGAAAGAAGTTGAATGCTGATTTTAAGGAATGGCTTGACTTTTCAACTGATACCTACAGGAAATTCCTGGGGGAAGTCAAGAAAGAATTGAACTATATGGATTACGGGTATGTATGAAGATAATAATACTGGCTGACACTCATATAAATATAAAATCAGGCTCTATCACCGAAGCGCTCCCTGCAGGGCTTGTTAAATTGATCAAAGAAGCTGATATGGTAATCCATGCAGGGGATTTTGTCACCAAAAAGTTCTATGATGAACTCTCAGGTATCTGCAATCTTTGCGCTGTTCATGGGAACATGGATGAGATGAGTTTAAAGAAATCGCTCCCTGAAAGAAAAATTATCAAGGCCGGAAGCACAAAAATAGGGATAATACATGAAGCTGCGCTTTCGATCCATGACACAACAGGGGCCAGGTACATGGCAAAAGAAATGGATGTGGATGTGCTTGTATTCGGACATCTTCATAAACCTGTTATCGATAAAAGTGATGTCCTTCTTCTGTGCCCTGGAAGTCCGACAGCGCCGAGGTTATCAGAACCAAGCGCTATAGAGTTAAATATCGACATCGGTAATATTTCAGGAAAAGTTATTACGCTTGAAGGTGCGCGGTGTGAAGCGCTTGAGAGCGTGAGAGGTTTTCAAACTGACAATAATAGGAAAAAATGAGACTAGCTTCTGTCGAAACTCAGCCAGTTACACTATTTTACTTATACCTATACTATATTCCCTATTCAGGGATAGGTCTTCGTCCCTGTATGATTCTAATCAGCACTACTATAATAGCAAGGACCAGCAATATATGAATTAAATTGCCGAGCGTGCCGACTGCAAATCCTAATAACCATAGGACCAATAGAATCACAACTATTGTAGTTAATAGATCCATATTTTTAACCTCCCAATATAAGATATAGGAACATTCATATATAAATTTTATTGGCCCTGAATGCAGGAATAATCAGATAGATCAATAATACCTTATTTCAAAAAAAATAAACATCAAGATGGATTCCCGGTATTGAAGGAATCCATATTGGTAACTTTAATTGCAAAGTTATTACATCATATAACTCTCAGGTCCCGGCATTTGTGGCATATCGCTCTTCTTCTCCGGAATTTCAGCCACAAGTGCTTCCGTTGTCAGCATCAAACCTGCAATGCTTGCTGCATTCTGGAGTGCGGTTCGCACTACCTTTACAGGGTCGATGATGCCTGCTTCGATCATATCCTTATAAGCATCTGTCTTTGCATCATAGCCCATATTGAGGTTTGATTCAGCCTTTAGCTTCTCAATGACAACCGAGCCTTCACGGCCTGCATTTGCAGCGATCTGTTTTAGCGGCTCTTCGATTGCTTTCCTAATAATATCCACACCGATCTTCTGGTCTCCTTCAAGATTAAGACTATCAAGCGCTGCCGCTGCTCTTAATAATGCTATCCCGCCGCCTGCCACAACGCCTTCCTCTATAGCGGCTTTTGTTGCGTTCAGGGCATCATCAATGCGCATTTTCTTTTCCTTGAGTTCAGTTTCAGTAGCTGCCCCAACATTGATCACGGCTACTCCGCCTGATAACTTGCCAAGGCGCTTCCTGAGGTCGTTCTTCTTATAATCCGATTCCTCAAGCTTTATGCGTCCTTCGATAATGGATATGCGCCTGTCTATATCTACTTTCTTTCCTTCGCCTTCTATTATGATCGTCTTTTCCTTTGTCACTCTTATCTTCTTAGCACTTCCAAGGTCAGAGAGTTTTACGTTCTCAAGCTTCATCCCGAGCTCTTCGCTGATGACTTTTCCCCCTGTCAGGGCAGCAATATCCTCAAGCATTTCCTTTCGCTCATCGCCAAAACCAGGTGCCTTTATGGCGCATATCTTCAGTGTCCCGCGGATGATATTAAGAACGATCGTAGCAAGAGCTTCGCCTTCCAGATCCTCGGCAATGATCAAGAGCGGTTTATTCTCCTTCACCACTGCTTCAAGAATTGGGAGGAATTCCTTCATTGAGCTTATTTTCTTATCAAACAGGAGGATCATGGGGTTTTCAAGAAGCGCTTCCATTCCTTCCTTGTCAGTTACCATGTATGGTGACATATAACCCTTATCAAGCTGCATCCCTTCAACGACTTCAAGCGATGTCTCCATGGATTTTGCTTCTTCAACGGTTATAACGCCGTTAGCTCCAACTTTTTCCATTGCGTCGGATATAAGGTTCCCTATTTCTTCATCGTTGTTGGCTGAAATGATCCCGACCTGCGTGATCTTTTCTTTGGTCTTGACCTCTTCGCTCATACCTTTTATTGTCTTGACCACAAGTTCAGTCGCACGGTCTATGCCGCGCTTTATCTCAATTGGATTTGCTCCCACAGTGATGTTCTTCATGCCGTGATGAAGGATGGATTGGGCAAGAAGCGTTGCAGTTGTTGTGCCGTCTCCTGCCACATCCTGGGTCTTTGTAGCAACTTCTTTTACAAGTTTAGCTCCCATATCCTCATAAGGATCTTTAAGGTCTATTTCTTTGGCGATCGTTACGCCGTCATTGGTAATGACAGGACTTCCATAGCTTTTTGAGAGTACCACATATCTGCCCTTTGGTCCGAGCGTTATTTTTACCGTATTAGCAAGCTGGTCCACGCCTCTTAAAAGTGCATGCCTTGCTTCATCATTGAAAATCAATTGTTTTGCCATGTTTTAAGCCTCGATCTTTGCGACAACATCCTTTGATTCAAGAATGAGATATTTTTCCCCATCCATTTCCAATTCTTCGGAACTGTAACCCGAATATAATATTACGTCACCCTTCTTTACAGGGAATTCTTTCTCTTCCACAGTGCCCACTTCAACCACAATCCCCTGCTTTTTCTTTTCCTTTGCGCTGTCGGGAATATATATTCCGCCTTTAGTTCTTTCTTCTTCCTTTACAGGTTTAATTAAAACCCTTTTACCTATTGGTTTTATTTTCATATTTAGTAACCTCCATTGAATTCACTAACTGTACAAATCAATAACGATACAAATCCAGATTTGTAAGGAGTTTTTCATTGTTTGCGGTTCTATATAAAATTTGCTATTGAACATGAATGAAATCGATAATGGTCTGATAATATTAATGCTAATTCTGAAATAGTTAATTTTAAAATGTATTGATTTAGATATAGAGAAACTATATGAAAGCTTTAATTCTTGCCGCTGGAGAGGGATTAAGATGCCGTCCTCTCACTTTGACCCGATCAAAGGTCATGCTCCCGGTCGCAAACAGACCTATCCTTGAATATATTATCAGGGCGCTTGCACAAAACGACCTGAAAGAAATAATCCTGGTCGTGGGATATAAAAAAGAGCGTATAATGGATTATTTCAGAAACGGCCTGGATTTCGGGGTAAACATCAGTTATATTGAACAGGATGCTCAGCTTGGTACAGCTCATGCGGTCAAGCTTGCAGAGTCAATGGTCAATGAAAAGTTCCTTGTCCTGAATGGTGATAACCTTATAGATGCAGGAACGATCTGCGACCTGATAAAAGGGGCATCCGGTGATGTAACGCTTCTTACTGCAATGCATCAGCAGACAACAGGATATGGTGTGATCTTACTTGACAAAGGAAAGGTTTCACGAATTGTAGAAAAGCCCCGTGATAAAATAAGTCACCTTATTAACACGGGGATATACATGTTCTCATCTTCGATATTCGATGAAATAGATAAAACCCCGATCTCAGAGACCGGGGAATATGCAATAACAGATACGATCCAGAGAATTATTGACAAAGGCGCTAATGTCACAAATATAACCACAAAAGGCACATGGATCGATGCTGTACATTCATGGGATCTATTGAAAGCAAACTCCATATTCCTTGGAAAAATTGAAGAAGTGAAAGCAGCCGGATCGATCGAGAAAGGTGCGGTAATAATCGGTGATGTAGCTATCGGGGATAATTCAGTTATCAGGTCCGGTTCTTATATTGTGGGTCCGGTAATTATTGGAAAGAATTGTAATATCGGTCCAAATGCTACTATTCTACCTTCAACGGCTGTAGGTGATAATTGTTCGATAAGTTCATTCACAGAGATTGAAAATAGTATTATCATGAACGATGTGCGTATCGGGGCCGGTTCATATATCTCAAATTCCATTATTGGGAGCAATAATATTATCGGCCCTCATTTTGTTTGCGAAGTGGGGAAAGATCTGAAAATAGAAATGAAGGGTATACTTCATAGCGCGGATGAACTGGGAACTGTTATTGGAGACAATAACATCATCGGGCCATCAGTACTTGTCAGGGCTGGAAAAATGATCGCAACAAGCTGTGCTGCTGATCCTGGAGTCAGGGTTACAAAAGACCTGCCTCCGAACTCGACTGTTCTGTGAGGCAATAAAAATGTGCGGTATAGTAGGATATGTTGGAACAAGGCAGGCAACTCCCATACTTATAGATGCATTAAAAAGGCTTGAGTACAGAGGATATGATTCTGCAGGCCTTGCAATACTAACAGATAAAGTGATATCGGTATGTAAAACAGAAGGTAAAATAGCTGACCTTGAAACAAAACTTCCTGATATGAAAGGAACATGCGGTATCGGGCACACCCGCTGGGCAACACAGGGCGCGCCAACCACAATCAATGCGCATCCCCATGTTTCAGGAAATATCGCAGTCGTCCACAATGGAATTATTGAGAACTACCAGGAACTGTATGACTGGTTAAAGGCCGAAGGATACGAATTTGTGTCAGAAACAGATACCGAGGTTCTCGCGCATCTTGCTCATAAGTTCTATAAAGGAGACCTTATAAAGGCTGTCATTGAAGGCCTGAAGAAAGTAAAAGGCTCATACGCCGCTGCCTACTTATGCAGCGATTCAAATACAGTGGTTGCGGCAAGAAAAGAAAGCCCTCTTGTTGCTGGTGTAGGAAAAGGTGAAAATTTTATAGCTTCGGATGTGACTGCATTATTGAAGAATACAAGAGATGTGGTCTATGTGCAGGATTTTGAGATCGTGCAGTTGACCGGGGAAGGTATGCAATTCTTTGATTTCGATGGAAACCTGATTCAAAAGAAAACTGAAACCATAGAATGGAACATAGAAGCAGCCGAGAAATCGGGATACCCGCATTTCATGTTAAAAGAGATACACGAACAGGTTACATCGGTCCACGATACACTTTTGGGCAGGATATCAGAACTGAGCGGTGACGTAATTCTCGGCGAGGTCACTCTTTCCATTGATGAGATAAAGGATCTTGAAAGGATAGTGATAATCGCATGCGGCACATCATATAATGCAGGGCTTCTTGGAAGATATCTTTTTGAGTCACTGGCGGGAATACATACGGATGTGGAAATAAGCTCGGAATTCAGGTATGCAAATCCCGTGCTTTCAGGGTCCACGCTTGTAATAGCCATATCGCAGTCAGGGGAGACCGCAGATACAATAGCAGCAACAAGAGAAGCAAAGACCTACGGATGCCATACCCTGGCAATAACGAATGTGGTAGGCACAACACTTTCCCGGGAAGTCGAAAATATTGTTTATACAAGAGCTGGTCCTGAAATAGGGGTTGCAGCCACAAAGACTTTTACGTCCCAGCTAATTGCCCTGTATCTACTTTCCATCTATTTTGCACGAAAGAGGAAAAAAATGGATGTTGACAGGTCAAAACGCCTTCTGGTTTCAATGAAACAACTTCCTGGTATGATCCAGCAGATCCTGAATAACAAGGAATTCATACAGAAACAGGCAAAACGGTTCTCAAGTGCAAGGGATTATTTCTTTTTAGGAAGATCCCTGAATTTCCCGATAGCCTTAGAAGGCGCGCTTAAGCTCAAGGAGATATCCTATATCCATGCTGAAGGATATGCGGCTGGCGAATTGAAACATGGGCCTCTGGCTCTTATTTCAAAGGAAACCCCGGTAGTTGCGCTTGCCACAAGATCATCAACGTACGATAAAATGGTGAACAACATCAAAGAAGTGAAAGCGCGAAGCGCTCAGGTCATTGCAATAGCATGCGCGGATGATAATGAAATAGATAAATATGTGGATGTGGTTATAAAAGTTCCGATAGCAGATGAACTGCTTTACCCGGTACTCACATCTGTCGTAGTACAACTTCTTGCATATAACAGCGCCGATGCACTGGGTTGCCCCATCGATAAACCCAGGAACCTTGCAAAAAGCGTAACGGTGGAGTAATTATGGCATTATTTGGTTCATCAGGGATAAGAGGTCTTGCGAATAAGGAAATTACCCCGGGGCTTGCACTCTCTGTCGGGCTTGCTGTGGGTTCGCTTCATGGATCGGCTGTAATAGCACGTGACCCCAGGACCTCAGGAGAAATGATCGAGCATGCTGTAATCTCAGGGCTTCTGTCAGCCGGATGCAGCGTGACACGCATCGGAATGGTACCCACGCCAACTCTTGCATATGCTGCAAGAAATTTTAGCTGTGGCATTATGATAACGGCATCGCATAATCCTTCGCAGTACTGCGGCATAAAAGTCTGGAACAGGGATGGTATTGCATTTGATTCCAGGCAGCAGGATGAAATTGAATCGATTATAAAGGATAGGACATGGAAGACCGCAGAATGGCAAAATATCGGAAATGTTTATCAGGCTGATGCTATTGAAGAACATGCAAGAATGATACTCAGTAAGGTAGGGCGCACTTCCTTGAAAGTGGTTGTTGACTGCGGATGCGGTGCAGCTTCCGTAATAACACCTTATGTTCTGCGGCGTATGGGCTGCACCGTTATAACTCTTAATTCCCAGCCTGATGGATTCTTCCCCGCAAGAGATCCCGAACCGGTCGAGAAAAATCTTGAATTGTTGAAAAAGGCCACTCTTTCATTTGGCGCTGATCTTGGCATAGCGCACGATGGCGATGCTGACCGGATGATGGCTGTTGACGGAAAAGGCAGGTACATAGAAGGGGATAAGCTTCTTGCATTTTTCGGTATCCGTGAAACAAAACACAGTATTGTTGTGCCTGTTGACACCTCAATTATGGTCGATGATGTCCTCAAAGGCAGGGAAATTTATCGAACGCGTGTTGGCGATGTGTATATTGCGGAAGAATTGAAAAAGAGAAATGCCGAATTTGGTGGCGAGCCATCAGGCAGCTGGATATTCCCCGGCATCTCTTTGTGCCCGGATGGTATCCTGGCAGCAGCAAGACTCGTTGAGATCGTGCAGAATGAAGGGAGACTTGATGCCCTGATAGATGAACTTCCAACATATCCAATGATACGGGGAGCTGTCCTGTGCAGTAATGAAAATAAAGCAGCAGCAATGAAAAAGATCGCAGAGTCGTTAAGGAAAATAGGAGAAGTCACGGATATAGATGGAATAAGGGTTGATGCTGATAATGGGTGGATACTTGTGCGCCCAAGCGGGACTGAGCCCAAGATAAGAATAACAGCAGAAGCGAGAAAGGGTGTAGAAGAATTGTTTAAAAAAGCCGAAAAGATGGTTTGGGAGTCGCTTTGAAGGCAATAATCCTTGCAGCAGGAAAGGGGACACGAATGGGCCCCCCGCTGACAGAGAACAGGCCAAAGTGACCCCCTGCCCCGACTATGCTGTCACCAACATAAACTGATTCAGTTATCGTTATACTCATTGTCTTCCTCAAATTCAATCTCTAAAATCAGTTAATAATTTTGATATAAAATCCTTCACCATACTGGATATCTCCAAAAGTTCCAAATTCGTTTTTATTTATAGCATTCGAATTGATACCACGAAAAATGTTCAAACCTTTTGTAGCTAGATCGTATCTTTTTCTTTCAATTTGGGACTTATGGGCACATATTGCCTTAATTTTTTTACTCATGATTTCTTCGTCAAATGTAATAATCTTGTTGGGCGCTTTCAAAGTCGAAGTAATTTCATAAAACCATAATTCCTTTATCTTACCAAATTCGATAAATTTGATTGAATCCAATATTAGTCTTGTTGAAATTTTATGTGTGGGATGTAATTCATATTTATTTGGAAGAATTATTATTTCAGGGTCTAACTCAATGATTAAGCTTTTTATCCTGTTAATATTTTCAGAATTATATTCCAAACCGTTGAAATAATCTAAATTTAAAAAAACAGGTTCGATATTTAGAATTTTAGATGATTCTTTTGCTTCATTTACTCTAATTTTTTGTTTTTCGTTAATTGAAATATCTCTTTTAATAGATTTCCGATTACTTACACCATTTGTAATATAAACTACCCAAATCTTATTTAATTTCTCTCTTAATTTTTGTATTGTGCCACCCACTCCTATAACGTCATCATCAGGATGAGCTGAAAATATCACGATTTTTTTATTTTTTGGAAACGAAAAAGAACTTAATGTGGCCATTTAATTCTTCACCTGTATCTGATAATCCTTAATATTTTCTTTAATATCTTCTATTAAATTCTTTTTCTTATTATACTTTAATGAGATACAACAATTGTATTCATGTTTTTTTAATAACTGAGTGATTTTTTTAATAACATCCTTATTTTGTAAATGATTCACCACTCTTCTAGTATCTGGTCCATGACAACCTGCAATCATCATAATCTGTTTTTTATTATTAATATCATCAATGTTAAACGAGAGATAATATAAAAGGGCATATCCATATTCTTCATTATTGGAATCAAAGATTTTGTTACCATCGTATATTACATTATTTCCTTGAAATTTTGGACCTACATTAATATAGTTATCAAATAATATTTTCGAAATGATGTTTGATTCTGGCCCCCCTATTATGATGTAATTATTCTTTTTGTCTAAATTGTTACATAATTCTATTGGGTACCCTTCATACTTAAATGAAAAATCATTATCGCTTTCTTCTCTCCATATACGAATTTTTGATTCTTTTCCTTTTGCAACTTCATATACAGGTATTTGAGATTTTACTATAGAAGATATGTACTGAGAAAGTCTACCTGCTGCAATACAGTCATTATATCCTGTTCCCATAATAATTTTTGATGCAGTTTCTGTATTATCTCCAGATTCAGTGGATATTGACATTCTTTTTTTTGGGTGGGCAGGAATAATAAAACAGCAGTTTTCAGATATTATTATCCAAAAATTATTGGAAAATAATTTGATTCTTAGGTTTCTAATATACTTTGAATTCTCCAATTTACGAAATATGGTGAAATCTACTATTTTTGATGAAATATATGAGGTAATGCCGTCAATCATAAGAATCCCTTTTTTTTATAATGAAACAATAATAAATAAGTTTTCATTTTTATAACCAAAAAATTATTATGATACTTCCCCTTATTTATGTATTATGAAATTATTTGGTTCAAGTGGAATTAGGGGAAAGTTCCCAGAAGAAATATCACCTGAATTTTGTTATGAAATTGGTAAAGCTATCGGAACTAATCTTCCTGATCATTCAAAAATAGTAGTTGCCACTGATAGTAGACTTACTAGAGATGTTATTAAAACATCACTAGTTTCGGGATTAATGTCAGTAAACGTGAATGTTGATGATCTTAATATTATTCCCACATCAATTTTGGCATATATCGTAAAAAAATTCGATTATGATGGTGGGGTTATGATTACTGCATCCCATAATCCTCCAGATTTCAATGGAATTAAACTATGGGATAAAAATGGTATGGCATATAGTAAAAATATGGAAAATGACATTGAAATTGAATATTATAATAAAAAATATAATAGTGTCGCATGGAATACCTGTGGGCAATTCGAAACGCAATCAACCCAAATAGATACATATATTGAAGATATTCTATCAAAAATAAATATTCAATCGGATTTTAAAGTACTGATCGATTCGGGAAATGGTGCCACATCCCACATTGCAACTTCATTGTTTAAAGAAGCTGGTCTGCAAGTTGAATCTATTAACGATACTTTTGATGGGAATTTCCCAAATCGAAATCCTGAGCCAAAAAAGGAGACGCTAAAAGAAACCATATCAATACTAAAGAAAAAAGATTTTGATATTGCGATATGTTTTGATGGGGATGGAGATCGTGTGGTTTTTTGTGATCAACATGGATTTATTGGATATAACGAGGCGATTTCATTCATAGCAAGGTGTAAAATCTTGAATAGTAAGAATACAAAAGTAGCTACTACTGTAGAAACAGGGTATTTGTTAGACAAATCCATAGAAGATATAGGTGGGACGGTAATAAGGGGAATGGTGGGGGATGGAAATGTTGCGTATTTAACAAAAAATATCAAAGCTACGATTGGCATTGAGCAAGTTGGGCATTATATAATTCCAGAGATTGGCTATCATCCAGATGTATTTTACCCTGCATTATTTTTATTAGAAAATATAGATAAAGTGAGCGATATTAGGGATTTTTTTAAGGGAATTCCAACATTATATTATCTTAAAGAAGGTATCGACGTTGAGAATAGTGCAAAATATGAAATCGTGAATAACATTAAAAAATATTTAGATAAATTGAAATGGAGTAATGTCAATTCATTGGATGGCATAAGGATAGAATTTGACGATTCATGGGTTCTTATAAGAGCAAGTGGAACACAGCCAATGATCAGAATAATCGTTGAATCCGAAAGTAAGACAAAACTCAATGAACATTATAAATGGGGGGTAGAATTAGTGAATAAATTCATACATCTGGGAGCAACATGAAAGTATTAATCTTAGCTGGCGGAATTGGTAAAAGAATGGCTCCGTTTAAGACGGAAAAATATAAAATAAAATTTCTTGGAACGGAAATTATCAAACAGAAAGTTGAAGAATTAATCAAACTTGGCCTTAAGGATATTATTGTTGTATGCAATCCTTTTATTCAAGAAAATTTGAAAAACATTCTACAAAGTAGTGTGGAAATAATTATTCAACCTCAACCATTAGGAATGGCTAATGCGATCTTGTGTGCAAAAGAGGCATTTAAAAATGATGATGTTTTAATTGTTAATCCCAACGATATTTTTGAACCTTCTATTTATCATTCTGTTTTAACAGAATATCAAAATAGTTCATTTGATTCGTACATTATAGCATATAAGGTACAAAAATATTTTCCTGGTGGCTACTTAAGAATAGAGAATTCAGAAATAAAAGAAATAATTGAAAAGCCACAGCCGGGATATGAACCAAGCAATTTAGTGAACATTGTAGTTCATTTGCATCGTGATATTAGAAAACTTTTAGAATACTTGGAAAAGACCAATAGCGAAAAAGATGATGTTTATGAAAAATCAATTAGTCTAATGATGAAAGATGGATTTAGATTTAAAGCAGTCGAATACACTGGATTTTGGGGTAGTATCAAATATCCATGGGATATTTTGAATATTAAAAATTATTATATGGGGCGTCGTGGAATATATATTTCCAATTTGGCGACTATTTCTGAGAAATCAATTATTGAAGGACCAGTTATTATTGATGATAATGTGAAAATATATGAAAACTCGATCATAAAGGGTCCTTGTTATATTGGAAAAAATACTATAATTGGAAATAATTGTCTGATTAGAGAAAACACTCATATTGGTTCAGATTGTGTTGTTGGTTATTCAACAGAAATAAGAAATTCATATATTGGTGATAATTGTCAATTTCATATGAATTATGTTGGCGATAGTATTCTAGAAGGCAACATTTTGATGGGAGCAGGTGCTATAACAGCAAATTTTCGTTTTGATGAAAAAAATATATCTTGTCGAATCGGAAATGAGATTGTTGATACGAACTTGAATAAATTTGGCTGTGTTATTGCCAAGGATACTAAAATAGGTGTAAATACATCAATTATGCCTGGTATTAAGATTGGCACTAATTCAATAATTGGACCCGGAATAGTCTTAACTGAAGATATTGGCGACAACAAGAAAGTTTTTATTAAACATAATTTAAGTATCAGATGAATACTTTCGAAAAATATGAATTAATTTCAATCACATGTTGAGGGAATAAAAAAAATAAATTGCAGAAATTTGTTGGATCTTATTATGCTGTGATCTTTTCCAGCATTTCTGCAAAAGCAAGATTACCTGTGATCTTCTTGATCTTTATTTTTACAGTATCTCCTTTGACAGTACCTGGCACATAAATCGTATACTTGTCCTTTTTGGCAATGCCGTCGCCTTTGCTTCCTACTGCATCAATTCTGACATCGTAGGTTTCGCCTTCAACCAGTGCCTCTTCTTTGGCAATCAATGTTGCCCGCCTTTTCGTTACAGGTCTATGTGCGCCGCATGCGTCACATCGCAATGTAAGGACTCTTTCACTTTTTATAAGGTGTGTATCCGGACGTCCGCATTCTGAGCAGGTTACATATTCCTTTACATATGCGTTGATGAGTTCGGAAATCATACCTGAAGTTAATCGTCTCTGGAATATCGCTCTTGAACCATCGATCTTACCTGCTGTTCCGAGTTCCCGCAATAAGAATTTGAATATATGCGAAGGCTCACGGTTCAATTTATCCACTATCACAGCAAAATTTTCAAGTACTGTTGTCTTTCCTTCGGTTAAAAGTTTAGGCTCGGGGATAACAAAACGTTCCCCTGAGCTTTTAACTTCAGGCAGATGATTTAATGCCCTGTCCAGGTTTTCCAGATAATCATTCATTGTCAAGTAAGGACCAGTTCCTGGCCTTTTTCCACTACCAGGCTTATCGGGGTCGGTAATTTATATCCAGCTGAGATCAATGATTTCTTTGCAAGTTTGAAATTGGCGGGAGTAACAAATACGCTCATGATCTCCTGGCCCCTTCTTACTCTTGCCGCAGTCCCGATGGCTTTTCCGAATGCCAAGCGCATTCCCTGCGATACACGGTCTGCACCTGCTCCTGTGGCCTGTTTATTCTCTCGCAGGACCTCATGAGGGTATACCCTGATCTTTAAATGATAATTAGGCTGTCCTAAAGTATCAAGCAATATCCTGTTTGCTGCAATACGCGCTGATTCCAGGGCATTGTGCCTGATCTGGCATTCTTCTTTTGTCACGAGTGTCAACTGGATCGGAAAATCCTCTGTTAAATTGCCCATGTCATAAGTCACTAACTTGCTACCCGGAACACCGCCCATGTATTCTCGTCTAGTATAAGAGCGCTGGGTAATTTTTTTGTACATTCGTCCTGGTTTTCTTGCCATTGAATAGTCCTCCAATAATTATAATGTGAGAATAAAATATATCACACGATTTCGTTCCAGATGACTTTTTAGTTAATAAGCTTTATTGAAAAATAGTTCAGGATCTGATTGCTTTATTTTTTTAGCGTATAGTTGAAGGAATTGGGGAGTAATTTATCTTGTCCGGGTAAAGTTTGGGTAAAATCATATAATGCTCTTGATATTATTTTGTATCATTGAAAAATGTAGGTTATGATATTAAAAACAGTTATAAAAATAGATGAAGAAATTTTAAAAAAAGTTAACTGTAAAAAGAATCTATCCTGCTTATCTGGAACCGATATTTGTAAAGTTGAACTTTGTATTGATGGCAAAATCCATTTTATTAAATGTATTAATCTTGAACCCTGCCATCACAGGATATCATTTGGATATTCATTTATTTGTAAATGTCCAGTAAGAAAAGAACTTTTCAACAAGTATAAAATCTAATATTTAAGATATTATTTGAAAGGATTATGTTTATTAAACGTTATGAACAAGCAAATGTTTTAAGGTATGAAAGATAAATATAACATAATAAATAGATGAGGTAAAATAAGAAAATTACTACAATAAAAGTTATATTAATTATACTGTCAGCAGTATATCAGCGAATACTAATATAACTAAAAAAATGATAGGAAGTTAAATTAAAAAGTAAATGGATAATTGTCATTATCATTAAATATAAATACAACAAAAGAAAATTAGAAACATAGAGAGTTTAAAATTTATGGAACTTACACCAATACAAAAGGAAATCCTAACAGCATTAATAAATTTATATAGGACAAAAAAACATGCAATAAAAGGGGAAGATATTGCAGAAGTCATAGAAAGAAATCCCGGAACTGTCAGGAATCAAATGCAATCATTGAAAGCGCTTGGATTAGTCGAAGGAGTGCCCGGGCCCAAAGGAGGATATAAGGCTACAGGGGACACGTATCGTGCGCTTAGCTTATCAGATATGGAAACCGAGACGAATGTTCCTATAAGACGGAATGATGAATTGATAGATAATGCTACTGCAGCAGAAATAAGTTTCACGACTGTAAGGCATCCGGACCTGTGCAATGCTACTGTACATGTTATAGGAGATATAAGAAAATTCGAAGTTGGAGATAATCTTGTGATAGGGCCGACGCCAGTAAATAAATTAGTGATACGAGGGTCTGTGATCGGCAGAGATGATACACAGAATACGGTATTATTTGTCATACAGGAAATGATATCTCTCCCCAAAAAACCCGTTAAGAACTATATAATAGAAAATCCCATTACAATTCCACCCACAGCAACGATTCAGGAAGCCTCACGGATACTTGTTAAGAATAATATTCATGGTGCTCCGGTTAAAGACAAGGATGGTATCGTGGGGATAGTTACCCTGACAGATATCGGGAAAACGCTTGCAGATGGAAAAACAAGCCTGAAAATAAAAGACATTATGACAAGGGATATAATCTCCGTTGATGGTGATTTGCCCCTATATGAAGTTGTTAAAATATTTAACAAAGAAAAAGTAGGGCGGCTGATGGTTAAAATCAATGGGGAGCTTGCAGGGCTTATTTCAAAAACAGACATACTAAGCAAACTTGCATTATATTAAAAGAAATAGTTTTTAAAGCAAATAAGGTTCATTGTTGAACATGTGACATACCGTTTTCATCGTCTTTTTTGAGCCTTTTTGTGATCTCAATGAGAGGATGTTTGGCATAATCAAGTATTTTAATATCAGAGAGTGTATGAAGACCCGATGACATAGCGGTTTTTTCCATACCAAGATGTACTTCATCTCTTACCGGGATGACATAAGCATCCATGCTTTTTATCCCGAGTTTTTTAGCTGCAATTACCCTGTGATGACCATCTACAAGAATAAGTTTATTGGTCTTTCTTATTACAACTATTGGCTCAGCCAGTCCTTTTTTTAGTTCATATATCCTTCCATCAAGTTCATCTGCATACACTTTGGGCTGCGTGGGAACAAGTTCATCGATGTTTACCGATTCGCGGATAACATCCACGTGGATATTATGGATGGCCTCAAGGGTCTTCTTGAGTGTCCATACCTTTTGGGGGCTTGTCCTTTCAATATGCGAGCGAATAACATCTGAATTTGTAATAATGCCACGTAAATGCCCGCTTTTATCAACAACAGGTAATTTTGATTTGCCTGACCTGAATATGACACGCGCCACGTCACTCATCTCCATTTCCGTATCTGCGACAAGCACATCCCGGCTCATTATACCAGAGACCTTTTCACCAAGCGCTTTTTCAAGGAGACCCGACGCGGATACATATCCTGTTACCTTTCCATTTTCGACCACAGGAAACCCGTCATGTCCTGTTCTCCTTATAAGTTCTATGACATCTTTGACAGTATTTTCCGGGGATACAGTATCTACTTCCGTTGTCATGTAGTTTTTAACTTTAGGGTGGTCTGTCATGATAGTTTCGTTAGTTAAATGGCTTTCTCCTTTTTATAACAGTGGGGTCAGGGTTAAGCATAACGATATATAGTAATCTAAGTATAGATACTATGAAACGGGAAGCTCCAACCCTTCAGGGGGAGTAGTTCACCTATTGGAATTAACTTTAAGGGATGAATTATATGAATGAACAAGACAGGGAGATTCTAGATATACTCAAAGAAGCGATTTCTATCGAGATCTATGGCAAGGAATATTATTCGATATTCAGTGATTTAGTCGATGATGAGAATGCAAAATTATTATTCAAAGGATTGTCAAGGGATGAAGGGGAACACAGACAACTTCTTGAAAAACAATTCCTGAAGATCGCAGGGAAATCTTTTGACATCAGTACGGTGGATGAAGTGAACAGGGAAAAAGCAAGGCGCATATTCCCGGAATCCCTCGAACCCCTGGGCATACAAGAAACAAGGGATATTCTCAAGCTTGGTATCAGGACAGAAGAAAGATCTATTGAATTGTATTCCAAAAGTGTAGATAGAACCGATAATAAATCCAGCAAAGATCTGTTCGCTAGACTTGTACTTTTTGAAACGGAGCATAAGAAAACACTTGAGGATGCATTGTATTACTTTGACCAGGAAGGTTCATGGTACGGATATTCCCCTCCTACTATTGAGGGTTAATGGAAGGTTTGCTCTTTGGTACTGCTGGCATACCCATAAGCTCGAATGGAACTGATAGTTTGTCAGGGATAGAGCGTGTTCATGAGCTTGGCCTTGGTTGTATGGAACTTGAGTTCGTCCGCGGAGTTAAGATGGGAAAAGAGACTGCCCGGAAGGTAAGCATCCTGGCAAAGAAGCTGGATATAGGATTAAGCGTGCATGCCCCGTATTACATAAATCTAAATAGTGAAGGTGAAACCCGGCTCAAAAGCAGGGAACGAATACTGAATTCTGCGCGGATCGGACACATATGCGGTGCAAGAAGCGTGATTATTCATGCAGGTTTTATAGAGAAAGATTCACGCCATGATGCATACGAAAAAATTAAAAATGAACTTACCCGGATACGTGAAGAAATGAATAGTGAAGGCTTGAATATTACACTTCGTATTGAGACTATGGGGCGCAATTCCCAGTTCGGGAACCTTGATGAAGTTCTTACTATTACAGAAGTGGCAGGCGTATTACCATGCATTGATTTTTCGCACCTTCATGCCGTGAATGGAAAAAATAACTCAAAGGAAGAATTTACAGGTATTCTCACTGACATTGAGAATAAGCTCGGACGCGATGGCTTAAACAACATGCATATACATGTTTCAGGAATAGAATATTCTCCAAAAGGTGAGAAAAAACATCTTGAATTCGAAGCGTCTGATTTCAAATATAAAGAGTTAGCTGAAGCTTTTTCCGAATTCAATGTTAAAGGAATGGTCATATGTGAAAGCCCAAATCTGGAGATAGATGCATTGAAATTGAAAAAAGAATTTGATGATTTAACCTGTTGTAAATAGGTCGTGCATCGAATAAGGATTCATAGGAACCCCTGTTACTTCTTCAATCGGTTTTTCTTTGCAGCCACGTAATGTCAGGACTCTCTGGCATACCGGGCGAGTACAATCCGGACAACGTTTCATATTTTTCATAAAAAATTACAATTTTATAATTCCTGCACTGCCGCTGCCTTTTAATATTGCCTCATATTCATCTATGAACATGTCGCGCATATTTTCAAGGAGGAACACATTCCTTGTGCATAACATCACTTTATTTGAAGCAAGCCGCTCAGGTGCGCATTTTTCCATCCACAAAACCACTTCGTTTGATTCGCTCATTCTCTTCATCTCCTTACATGATAATGATACTGATTACCATTATAATCATTTAAAGTACTAGTATAAATAGTTTATGGCCAAATGGTTCTGTCAAATCTACGTTTGCTGACATGACCTGTCAAAAATCGTTTGCTGGATTACTCGAAATGTGGTCGATTAAAATAATTACTTTACTTTATTGACGAACTATAAGGTAAGGACTTGATGTAGTTTTCCATAAAATTGAAATCTGGCGTGTCGTCTACTTTTGTGGGGAGTTTAATTATACTTTCATTCATTCGTTCTACATGCCATTTTCTGCCATAATTGAAACGATACTTTTCCATTTTAATAAGTGAAACAATAAAAAGTGCAATATATTTGTTCATTTCAAATTTTGGATAAAGAACATTTACGTCATCAGATGCCCAAAAAGGTTTGGGTTGATAAAATGCTTCTGCTACTGAACCATTGTAATTTACTGTAATCGTATTTCCTGAGTGGATTGGCTTTTGTCCAATAAATTCTCTGTAACCGTTATTGCTGTCGATTGAACCAATAAATGGAACATTACCTTTTGTCATATTAGCCTTTGTAAGACGTTTCCCTTTTTTCAATGTAAATAGTTCATCAAGCCTATATGGTTTCCAATTTTCAGTATCTAATTTTAAATCACTATTTTTAAATATTTTTTTAATAGAGGAAGTGTCGTTTAAATCGTAATCCTTCAAAACGGGAAATGATTTAATAAATTTTTCAATGGACACCCAATCAGGTAGATTAGCATCATTAATTGGTAGCATTATTTTAGAGGATTTCATTCTGTCTACATGCCATTTTCTACCGTAATTGAATCTGTATTTTTCCTGGCGGATGATAGTAGTAATAAAAAGGGCTATGTAAGGATTGAGATTGAATTTTGGATATAAAACATTCACAGAATCTAAAGCCCAAAAAGGTTTGGGTTGATAAAATGCTTCTGCTACTGAACCATCATAATTAACAGTTATTGTATTTGCTGAATGAATAGCTTTTTGACCTATTTTTGAAGTCCAAGCATTATTAGAATCAGAAGAACCTACGAATGGAGTTAACCCACCAGTCATTTTTGTTTTTGTAAGCCTTTTGCCTTTTTTTATTTCAAAAAGTTCTGAGATTTCAAACCATGCCCAATTATTAAATTCAGATAAAATACTCATAAGCCTTCATTTATTAGAAATGATATATATTTTCTAACACTATCTTCAAAAACATCTTTACAGGCTGTCCCAAAACTTCCTCTTTTAAAAAAATCAATAAGTTCTGCATTTTCCACCATTATTTTCTGACCATATAATCTGGATATTTCATTGAAATATTCAACAATTTCTTTAATATTTATCATAATTTACACTATGCATCGACAGTTTTATATACTTTCAAATTAACTATTACATAGTAAGTATATTAATAAATAATATAGGTGCAATTA
>JBAQLI010000264.1:0-16719 GCA_049301735.1 Candidatus Methanoperedens sp. | reverse complement strand
TGGCTGAATCGTTTCAGAAGACTGCTTATCAGATGGGATAAAAAGCTTGAAAACTATCTTGCATTATTACACCTCGCATGTGCATGGATAACATTCAGAGCATCCGGACTTTTCGGATAGGCTCTAAATAAATCCCCACATTTTTTGCCATACAATTCTATACTAAAAATATAATACTTATTATTCTTTAATAATTTTTATAATAATATTGTCATTAATCATCTCATTCTCTAGGTCACTCCACATCTTAAAATCTATCTCAAGAGTTTTCTTAACAGACTTTCTAAAATTTGCAGAAGCGATTAGAAGTCCAAGACGATAATTACCAGGCCCGAGACGATTAAATTTAGTCGAAGGGCAGACCTCGACATTTAAATAGAACACAGTTCTTTCAGCAGAAATATTTCCTCTATCCATAAGGGTACCATCATCTTTTATAAGAGTACTATCTTTTATAATAAATCCTAACTCGCAATGTTTAAACGTTCTAGGAGAGATTACATCAAAGGTAGGGGTTCCAATATGAGTCCATAGAAGGCGTATTGGCAAAAATGATTTCACTTTCTCAAAAGAGTTCGTTTTCTCGTCTAGTTTCAATAATTCCTTAGCGAATACTTCAACCTTTTCTGCCCCTTTATTACCCAAGTTTTCAACACGGAGTCTAAACCAATATGTATTATCATTAATTTTTTCACAATCAGGAGGGTTAGGTATTATCGATACATCTAAATCAGGATGTACAAACCAAGAATCAATTTCAGTCCGAAAAATAGGCCACAATCATTGCGACGATAATAATATGCGATTTAGAAACCATATACGTTCACCTGTTGTTACATCTTAAAACATAATATTATCTAAATGTATTTAATACGATACAAAGGTAAAGGAATCACAGCCATTTGCATTACGGTTCATACTTAAAACTATTTGAGTAGACAGATAACTGTAGAATCACGATATTTTATCGCTGATTTTCACCTCACCCTCGTCCCTTCCTTCACTTCTTTCTCCGGCATCAGCAGCACTGTGCCCTCAACATCCGCGGCAAGCACCATCCCGCGCGATTCCACGCCGAAGAGCTTTGCAGGCTTCATATTTGCCATTACAACGACCTGCCTGCCCACAAGTTCGGAAGGGTTATGCGATTTTGCGATCCCTGCAACGATCTGGCGCTTCTCGCCAATATCCACTTCCAGTTTCAGTAGTTTATCCGAACCCTTGATGGGCTCTGCAGACAATACTTTCCCGATCCTGATATCAAGTTTCTGGAATTCTTCGTATGTAATTTCGTTCTTCTCTTCCTTTGCTTCTTCCTCGTGCTTTTTCTCTTTTGACATTGCAATCTTTATCCTTTTATCAAGGATGGATTCCATTTCCTTGATCTTTTTATCTTCAATTTTTGTGAATAATATCTCAGGTACTTTTAATTCCCCTGCAGGTATCTCGATTAGCGCATCTTCAAATCGCGCGCTGTGAACATCACCCGCAAGTCCAAGCTGTTTCCATGCCTTTTCCATATTTCCGGGAAGGATAGGCTCAAACAACAAGATGAGCGCCTTTCCTATCTGTAGGCAGTTCTTAACAACACGGGCACATTCATCTTTATCCGTCTTTATGAGCGCCCAGGGCTCTTTGGACTGGAAATACGAGTTTCCGTATGCAGCAAGTTCCATCATTGCATCCGTAGCTTTCTTGAACTCATATTCATCAAGAGCCGAAACCACGGTTTCAATAGTCACCTTTATTTTTTCAAGAATTTCTTTATCGACTTTCCCATCCGGGACAGCGCCGAAATTCTTTTGAGCAAAATGCTGCGTCCTGTGCAGGAAATTACCAAGCGCTCCCACGAGTTCGTTGTTGACCTTATCCTGGAACACTTTCCATGAGAAATTTAATTCTTTTGTATGGGATGTGTAATTTGCAATATAATACCGCAAAAGGTCGGGATGGAAACCATAATCAAGGTAATCCTCATCCACCCATACGACATACCCGCGGCTCTTTGAAAATTTCTTATCGTCTATTTTCAACATGCCTGAAGCAACAACAGCCCATGGCGGAGTGTAACCCGCGCCTTTTAGCATTGCAGGCCAGAAGATGCAATGATGATATGTGATATCCTCGCCTATGAAATGAATAATGCGCGAATCGCGCCGCCAGTATTTTTCCCAGTCACCGCCTGTTTTTTTTGCCCATTCCTCTGTGAACGAGATGTAACCTATTGGGGCATCCACCCAGACATACACAACCAGGTCATCATGACCAGGGAACCGTACGCCCCATTCGAGATTCCTGGTGATGCACCAGTCCTTCAATTCCTTTGCCCATTCTTTTGCATAATTGATGGCATTGGATGTACCTCCGAGTGTTTTAAGGTAATCCGAAAGGAAGCCTCCAAAAGACGAAAGTTTAAAAAAGAAATGCTCCTGCTCGCGATACTCTGCGGGATTCCCGCATATCCGGCATTTAGCATTCTTGATCTCACCGGGTTCAAGATGTTTTCCGCATCCCTGGTCGCATTCGTCACCGCGTGCAGGTTTTCCGCAATAAGGGCATATCCCTTCAACATACCTGTCAGGAAGGAATCGCTCATCATGCGGGCAATAAGCAAGTCTTATGACCTGAGGATAGACATACCCCCTGTCGATCAGTGCTTCTACAATGCTGTTCGTTCTTGCATGGTTTGTGGGTGAATCGGTATTACCGAAGATACTGAATTCCACTTCCATCGCTTTGAAAATACTCTCAAAATGCTTATGGTATTTATTAACAAGTTCTGTTGGAGTTGTCTTTAGCTCCTCTGCATTTACCACGATCGGAGTACCATGGGCATCAGAACCGCATACGAATACTGCCTCTTGCCCCTGTTTCCTGAGTGACCGTACAAAAATATCACCCGGTACGTAAGTACGCAGGTGCCCGATATGGCATTTGCCGTTAGCATAAGGAAGCCCACAGGTAACAAGAACAGGTTTATCAGATGGAAAGTTTGACATGGGTGCTACATGGGATTTCTTTATAAAATATGTTTCTGTAAAAATTATTTTATTCCCTGTACCTTGATACTCACCACCGAATCAGCTATACTTTTTAGCTCATCCTCCGGGATATTGAAATTCTCGATAATTGTCTTTGCTGTCGGGTCATTTGCCATTAACTCTATCGGATATTTTGTCTCATCGATTATCCTGACATCTTTGAATCCTGCACCTTTGATTGATTTTATATATTCATCCTTCTTAATCGCACCTGAAAGACATCCGATATACGATTCAACTGAATTCTTAATGACCTCAGGAAGCTCTTTGTGCAATACAATATCAGAAACCATTAACCTGCCCCCCGGTTTTAGGACTCTGAAAGCCTCTTTGAAAACCTGCTTTTTATCAGGAGACAGATTGATAACGCAATTGGATATGACAGCATCAATCGAATTATCCGCAGCAGGCAGGTTTTCGATCTCACCAAGCCTGAATTCCACATTCGCGTAATTCCCATTCCGGGCGTTTTCCCTTGCTTTTTCTAACATCTCAGGAGTCATATCAACACCTATGACTTTCCCACTGGCTCCTACTTTTTTTGCTGCAAGGAAGCAATCAAACCCGGCGCCTGAACCCAGGTCAAGAACTATTTCACCAGGCTTAAGTGTTGCCAGTGCTACCGGATTCCCGCACCCGAGCCCAAGATTTGCGCCTTCAGGAACGGATTCTATTTCATCTTTTCCATAGCCTATTTTTTGGCTTATTTCTACTGCGCGCCCTTCGCTCCCACAGCAGGAAGTTACAGGTGAACAGCATGATTTCCCTTTTGTCGCAATTTTCGCATAGCCTTCCCGCACATTCTTTTTTATATCTTCTTCTTTCAAATTAATCTCTCCCTTTTCATTTTAGAGTACATCTTTTATCAATGGCCCAAGCATATCTTTTACTATTCCGGCAAGTTCTTCGGCCTTGATCAAAGTAAGACAGCTTATCTTCCCGTCCTTTTCCCAGCTCACAACCGCCAGTTTATCACCCGCATGGATATTTGCCCTTTCCCTGATCTCTTTCGGCAGCACCATTTGTCCGCGCTCATCCACGCTTATCATGGATTCTACCTTACAGCAGCCTGACCTGGCATCGCTAGCATCGGATCCGCAGCAAGATTCGTTTTTATCTTTTTGGGTCATTTTTGTCCTCGCTTTAAGAGGGATTTCTGAATATTTATACTTTACTGATTAATCAGAAAAATCTGAATTAATGGAAAAAAGAATGAAAATCAGCGAATACCGATATATTTGCGCAGATCAGCTATCCCCACTTTCTTTGTCAGATTATCGACCCAGGTCGAGTTCAACTCCCAGCCCAGGTCTAATTGTGAATAATAGTAGAGAGTTCCAAGAAGCCCTGTTGCCTCAAGACGCCGGGATGAGTTCACCACTTTTATCTGGGGAAAGTACCTCACCGTTCCAAGCATGCTTATCCGCCTACTGAAATCAACGTCCTCGAGCAGGACGTTATGGTATCCCCCACATTTAAAATATGCATTATGACGAACTATTGTATTGAATCCTGGTAAAGTTACAGAATTCAATTTATCCCGCAATGAAAAATATTCATTGGCAACACTTTCTGCGAATTTTATTTTCTTTGATCGTTCTGAAAATTTAAAACCCGTTGAGAATGCGATCAGATCAGGATTGGTTTTGAATGTTTCGTATGTGTAGGCAAGAAAATATCCCGGGACAATGGTATCTGCATCGATGAATACAAAATATTTGCTATTATCATTTGAATTCATAGCGCCATAATGCCTCGCTGCCCCGATGCCGGGTTCCTCACACCGGAGCATAAGGTCAGTGTAGCTCTTTGCGATATCCAGGCTTCCATCAGTGCTTCCATTATCAACCACTATAAGCTCAAAAGGTGTGTTTGTGTTCTGGTTAACGATCGAATCAAGCGTTGACTCAAGGTATTTGGCTTCATTAAGGACCGGAACGATGACTGAAATTTCTGGAGCTATGCTTTTATCCATAATTTTCTCCAAATGTTAGAGATTTCATATAGATAAATGTTATTAAACTTGCCCATTTATAATTAAGAGAGTATTCAGGAGTTCTTGAGTGAGAAGAAGCAAATCAAAATAATATCCGTACTCTGCATTAAGACACAATAGAAAAATATATACATAATCATAAGTATCATTAGTAGAGGTGATAAAATGTCAGGATGTAATCCAGTAACGTATAATAACATTCCACCGGATGTATTTACATGTATGAAAAAAAAACTTGAGAGCACTGGAATTCATGTTCCACCCGGAAATAGTGGCGACATGGAGGGCAGCGGTGTTAAGGCACATTTTGAATGGGATGGAAAAACAAATCTAAAGATAACGATAACAGACAAACCATTTATAGTAACTTGTGGCTATGTAATCGGAAAAATAACCGATTTTGTGCATGAATGTCACGGTAACGTATAAAATTGGATTTTGAATTTTTTTTTATTTTTTTAGCTGCAGATTATATAGTCAAGAACCTAATTTATTTTACACATATCGTTATCACTTTGCAATCTTTGCGTCCTTTGCGGTGTATGATTTTTGTCACCACAAAGTCGGCAATTAACTGTGGTTCATAAATGAAAACATGAAAAAACAACGAACTAAAACGAACTGAACGAACTCCGGTAGCGTGAGTTCGTTTCAGTTCGTACGAGTTAGTTGTTAATTTTTTTCATACAGATCGCAAAGATAATTTGAATTGTTGGTTTTAAACTATAATCTGCTATCAGTTCATATTCGTTGAAAAAAGAAGCCAAGGTCCGGAGTCGAACCGGATTGGAATCGCTCTGCAGGCGATTGCGTGGCCGTTCCGCCACCTTGGCAGGGGAGTAACGCTACATATTCATAATAGATAATAAGATTATCGCAATAGGCAATATTCATATATCGTATCCGATAATATGTTATTAAAGGGATAAAATGGAACTCAAGAAAACTGAAAATTGCATGATATGCGGGGATGAACTTGAATATTTGACAGCCGCCGTTCCGGTGTCATGCATTTACTGCGGAAAAAAAGAAGCCGCCAATATACATTGCCCATCGGGGCATTATGTCTGCAACGAATGCCATGCAAGCGATTCTATCAAAATAATCACACAATTCTGCCTGTCTTCAAACTCAAAAAATCCCATGGAAATGGCAAAGACCATCATGAAACATCCCATCATGCCAATGCACGGGCCTGAACACCATGCCATGATAGCCGCAGTGCTTGTTACAGCTTATAAGAACATGACAGGAAAAGCGACGGATGAAGACATATTGGAGGCTATACGCCGCAGCGCCACTGTTCCAGGGGATATTGCGGTCTTTTCGGAGCTGATGGGGCGGCAATAGCAACGGGTATTGCACTTTCTACGATAATGAAGGCCACTCCTCTGTCTGATTATGAACGCCGGATTGCAAATTTAATGACTTCCCATGCGCTTGCTTCCATCGCTCTTAACAGCGGAATGAGATGCTGCAAACGAAGCACCTACGCAGCTATCGAGTCGGCGCTCCAGTATTTCAAAGAAGTCTTAGGAGTAGAGCTTGAACATATCCCGGTTTCAAGAATTAAATGTGAGCATAGCCACAGGAATAAGCAGTGTTCTTATGCGGATTGCAGATATTTTGCTGGAAAAAGTATTTGAAATATTATTAGCAGCTTAACTATATGTCATATAACTGATGCATAACCAACCCACATTATCAACCTCAGCTTTGCAATAGATAAAAAACAACGAACAAATACGAACTGGAACGAACTCCGATAGGCTGAGTTCGTTTCAGTTCGTACGAGTTAGTTGTTAATTTTATTCATACCAGTAAGTAAAATTGCCTCCAACATTCAATGTAACTTTTTCTGAAATAAATACGTCTATATTCCGTAACGGTAGTTACTTCTGTAAAGCTCTCATGAACCTTTTCTTTATTTCATTAGCAGAAAAGGGGATCTCTTTACACCTGGCATTCACTGGTTTTACGATTACATGAATGAATTGTGCTTTGCGCCTCAGGGCTTCGCTTAGCTCATCCTGAGAATGCGCTTTTACTGTATCGTTTATTCCACTTGCTTTTGCCAGCAGTTCAAGGTCGATCAGGCTTTGCGTGCATGTCTCCTGGTTCCCGGTTGAACCGTATGATGCATTATCGATTCCAATGATCGTGAGGTTAGCTGGTTCATAATCGCCAATGCTGATAAGGGCATTCGGATTCATGAGGAGACTGCCATCCCCATCAATAACATATACATGCTTTTTTTGAATGATCGAAAGACCAAGACCTATTGATGAAACAAGCCCCATTGAACCAAGCATATAAAAATTGAGCTCCCTGTCCTTTATCTCAAATAATTCCTTTGATGGGATGCCCAGGTTGGCAACAATTAAATCATCACCTATCATTTCCACGATAGTCTTGATGGCTTTGTATCTTGTTAATTCCGGTTTTTTTATGGTTCCCTTGAATTCCAAATTGACCTTCCTTGAGCATATCTCAGAAGGTTCGGGAATTTCGCATATTGAACCCTCCCAGATAGCAGGAGACATCAAAATAACATGCGGATGAGAGTTACTGAAGGATTCTTTGATCGCTTCATCCAATCGCTCGATTTCTTTTAGTGATTCTATGATCGTAAACTTAATTCCTGAAGCTGCCAGGATCTCAGGCAACCTCCTCCCAAGCTGCCACTGCGCTTCTATTGATTCTTTATAAACACCGCGCCAGCTTGCGATTATCGGAAGAGGGATGCTGTATGTAAGATTAAGTGAAAGAAGAGCATTTATCATGTTGCCGATGCCAGTGCTCTGGATGACCATGGCAGGCCGCCCCCCGCCAAGATAAACACCTGCGCATATCCCTGCACCATTCTCTTCCCGTGTGAGAGGAAGTGTTTTTATGTTTCGGGCAATAAGCGGAAGCAGCGCCTTGATCCGGTCACATGGGAGTGTAGCTGCAATATCGATCTTGTTTTGTTTAAGTATATCGACGACTTTCTGTTCCGGGGTATCTGCATTCATTTGCTTTTATCTGCGATTTTTATGTTAATCCAATATTAAATGATCTCTTCCAGGGGAACATTCGCATTCTCAGCATATGCAGATGGTTCGATCTTATAAAGATGATGATCCTGCTCAACGCGTTTTACTCCGCCGCCAGTGATATTTAACACGATATAATCATCATTTTTCACTTTTCCGGCCTCCACCGCTTCGATCAATGAGGCAACGGCAACTCCTGCTGGCGGGAAGATATCAATGCCTTCAAGATCTTCAAATAGAGTTACACCATTCTTCGCAGCATCGTTGGAGATCGCATACATGCTACCATTCGTTGCGCACAACGCATCATAGACCCCCCCGGGTATTGAATATGGGGGTTCCCTGTTGGAGAGGATATCGGCATACATCTCATGAATGAGTTTTTTTGGCTCAGGCATATCGATATCTTTTATGATATCACGTCGCCCGGCTTCCCATGCATTGTACATTGGTACAAAAGGCAGGTTCTGTGAAAGGTGAAGTTCGGGAAGCGCCTTACCAAATCTTCCATCCTCAAGCAACCGCAGTGAGGCTTCCCATGCTGCTATTCCTCCTGTTCCGCTTCCTATTGCCTGGAAATAATGATCCGGTATCCTTTTCATAAAAACCGATGCATCAAGCATCACTGTTCCCATACCGTCTCTTCGTGCCACGTTCCTTGCACCGCCTTCAGCCTGCATACCTGGAGCGGCGGAAAGTCTTTCTGCAAGGTGGATGGAATCCGTATAGTCACAGTTATTACCCATTTGTATAAAATGAATTGAATCAGTGGGTTCTTCTGGCAGCCACATTCTTGATATTCCGCTTCCGGGCACCACGATATAAACATTTACGCCAGTCATCGCAGACACATGGGCAAAAGCCCGCGCCGTATTTCCGGCAGAAGCAAGAACAAGGGATTTACCTGAGTTCTTGAATTTTGTGAGCGTTGGAAAAGCCTCCAGTTCCTTGAAACTGCATGTTTTTATATTTGCTCCCCTTTCGGGCCAGTAGCCATTAAAACCGATGAAAAGGTTATTAAGTCCCAGGTATTGCGCAAGTTCTGTGCTTCTGTATGTGACCGGGCCCGAATCAGTGGTGATGAGTTCATTAACAGGCAGCCAGTTATGGAATTTCCCAATTCCGGGAACATCTTTTAATTCAAGTTTTTTGTTCCTGTAATTTGTACGCAGGAGGCCATTGTCAGAATCACATTTGAGGCGGTCGTTAAAATAAGCAGTTTTGCAGTTCACACACTCAAGATCGTATTTCTGGTTATCAGGTATTGTAATAGCAGGACTATGATTTAAAATGCTCCCACGGCACACGGTTTCACTTATTGTCATAATTAATAGTTTCAGTCGATGAGTATATAATTTTATCCATTGAATGCACGAAATTGCCCGTATAAGGACAGTATTTTTTATAAAAAATACGATCGTCCAATCAGTACAAATGACACATAACAAAATGCCCTTTCCCGATCTCTTTCATTCCCGGCTCAATTCTATTGCATCTGTCCAGCCTTTTTTCACACCGGGTATGAAATCTGCACCCTGGCGGCGGATTTATTGGTGAAGGAACTTCTCCTCTTAAGATTTTCCTGTTCTTGCTGCCCGGGATCGAAGATAATAATGCCACAGTATAGGGATGTAGCGGATTCTCAAATAACTCATCCTTACTGGCAAGCTCCACGATCTTTCCAAGATACATAATTGCCACCCTGTCAGAGATATAGCGGATGACATACAGATTATGGGCGATGAATAAATACGAAAGCTTAAGCTCTTTTTTTAGCTCTATCAGAAGGTTCAGGATCTGGGCCTGTACTGAAACATCAAGAGCGCTTACAGGTTCATCGGCAACTATCAATCCGGGATTAACGGCAAGGGCTCTTGCAATGCCTATTCTTTGCTGCTGGCCCCCGCTTAGTTCATGCGGATATCTTGTGATAAAATCAGGTTCAAGACCAACTTTTATAAGCAGTTCTTCAACAATACTTTCCCGACTTTCCCTGTCGCCGATATTATGAATGGCCAATGCTTCCTCGATCGAATTGCCTACCGTCATTCTCGGATCAAGACTGGATTTTGGATCCTGGAATATTATCTGGCACTCTTTCCTGAACTCTTTTAACTTATCTTTTTTCAAATTGGTAATATCGCTACCCCTGAACAATATCTTTCCGGAATCAGGTTCTTCAAGTTTTAAAATGGTTCGCCCCAAAGTGGATTTACCGCATCCGGATTCACCTGCAAGGCCAAGTGTCTCACCTTTCCTGATCGAAAATGAAACACCATCAACTGCCTTAACGTCATCTCTTTTTTTTGAAAAAAAACCGCGATTTACAGGATAATATTTCCTGATATTCTCAATTTCAATCAGGTTATTCATGAATATTCCCCATATAGAAAGCAGCTGATATAATGTGATTCTTTGATCAGGTCCAAAGAAGGCCTCTTATTCCTGCAAATTTCCATTGCATGATTGCATCTTGGATGAAAAACGCATCCTTCAGGGAGATTTATTAAATTCGGTATCGTTCCGGGGATTGGAACGATCTCTCCGTGATCGCAGGGCAGGCACCGTATCAATCCTTTCGTATATGGATGTAACGGATTTGATAGTATATCTTCCCTGCTTCCTTTTTCCACAATTCTTCCTGCATACATAACAACTATGCTATCCGCTATTTCAGATACTACCGCAAGGTCATGCGTTATATAAATTATTGACATGAAAAATCTATTGCGAAGCTCTAAAAAAAGGTCAAGGATCTGTGCCTGTACTGTCAGGTCAAGAGCAGTTGTTGGCTCATCTGCTATCAACACCTCAGGATGGCATGCCAGTGCCATTGCAATTACAACCCTTTGTTTCATCCCACCTGAAAACTGGTGGGGATAATTATGATATCGTTCTTTAGCCATTGGAATTCCTACAAGTTCCAGAAGTTCAATAGATTTTGATGTAGTTTCATTTTCATTGACGCTTTTATGTGCAGTTATAGCTTCGTCTACCTGGTATCCTATTGTGAAGATAGGATTAAGAGAAGAATGTGGGTCCTGGAATACCATGGCAATTTTATTGCCACGCACATCCTGCATTTGTCCGGGGGAAAGTCCAGGAAGATCCCTGCCATTCAGGATGATTCTCCCGTCAATTATTTTCCCGGGACTTTCTATAAGTCGCAGGATGGACAATGCTGTCACGGTTTTTCCGGAGCCTGATTCACCAACGATGCACAGGAGTTCTCCTTTCCGGAGATCAAAGGAAATATCATCAACTGCCTTTACAGTTCCTTTTTTTGTAAAAAAATAGGTCTTAAGATTCTCAACAGATAATATTGATTCCATATAAATTTCCCTCATTCACTTTTAGGATCAAAAGCATCACGAAGACCTTCTCCCAGGAAATTAAATGAAATAATAGTAAGGAATAACATAATTCCAGGCTCAACTGCGATCCACCATGCGGTCTGGATGTCATTCTGTCCTGCATTTAAAATATTTCCCCAGCTTGCAACCTGCGGGTCTCCAAGACCTATAAAACTCAAAGCAGCTTCAGCAAGGATCGCCCCAGGAATTGTCAGGGTTGCAAGTACGATTATTGAACTGATCGTATTGGGAAGAAGGTGATAGAAAACTATCCGAAAATCGCTTGCCCCAAGAGCTTTTGATGCCATTATGAATTCACGCGTCCGAAGGGACAGCGTCTCGCTTCTTACCAGCCGCGCCGTTCCTGTCCAGCCTGTGAGACCTATGGAAAGTATGATTAATGTCAGGCTGGAGCCGAACATATAAACTATAAGTATCAGGAGAAGAAGGAATGGAAAAGTCATCATAATGTCTGTAAATCTCATCAGGATGTTATCTATGATCCCTCCGAAATAGGCTGAAGTTACGCCTATCATCGCACCAATAATTATCGCAAGACCCGTAGCGAACAAACCCACAAGCAAAGAAACCCTGGCCCCTGAAATGAGCTGTGATAGCAAATCCCGTCCCATGCCGTCGGTGCCAAGAGGATGTTCCCATTTTCCCTGGACATGAGTTGAAATCAAGCCTCCTGCTTCAGAACTGAATTTTGATTGTTCTACAGAAAAACCGATGGGTGGAAGGTTCTTTTCATCAAAATTCACAACAGTTGGGCTTACAGTGAAAAATTGACCGATAGCAGCTAAAAAAATGAGAAATATAATAAATGCCAGGCCAGGCATAGCAAGTCTATGCCATTTTATTTGTTCCCAGTAATATGTTGTGAGCTTCATATTTTATTCATACCTTATCCTCGGGTCTAAATATGTATATGCGATATCTGCTATCAGGTTAAATAATAATGTCACAAATGCCCCTATCAATGTGACAGCCAGCACAACAGAATAATCATCGGAAAAAACCGCTTTCAGGGACATCCATCCAAGACCCGGTATCCCGAAGATCACCTCGGTAATATATGCGCCCCCGAAGAAGATGCCGCTCATGTCAAGCATGATTATCGTAACGATCGGAAGAAGTGCATTACGAAAAACATGCCTTCTTAAAACTATACTTTCAGGGAGTCCTTTTGCCCTTGCCGTTCTTACAAAATCCTTATTCATATTTTCAAGCATTGCGCTTCTGACATACCTGCTGTATCCTGCTACCATACCAATAGCAAGAGTCATTACAGGTAATATCAGGGCATATAGATTTGAAAGTGAGAACATGGGAAGACCTGTATCGTAATATGTTTTGAACCAGCCGAGTTTGACCGAGAAAATGAGGATCAGCATCATCCCGAGCCAGAAATTAGGAATAGATATGCCTGCAAATGAAAAAAATGTTGCAATGTGGTCTGATGTTGTATTCTTCCTTGAAGCTGAAAATATTCCAATAGTTATCCCGAACAATATCGCGACTATTGAACTGAGGAGAATAAGCTGGAAGGAATATACCCAGTGGGTGCGGATGAGGTCGCCGACCGGCATTGAAGTGCTAAAAGACCAGCCCCAATCTCCATGGAGAAGCGAATCGATGTAAGTGAAATACTGCTCATACAGCGGCCGGTCAACACCGTAACGGGATTCGATTGCGGCTGTAACCTGGCTTACATTATGGCCTGCTCCAAGAGTTGCAAGATATTTATCGGCCGGGGAATGCGGGCCGATCCTCATCAGGAAAAATGCGGCGGTCATAACACCCCATGCGATAAGGATGGTATGGAGAAGCCTTTTTGCAATGTAGGAATTCATTGACATGATGATGTGAAATATGTGGTGAGTGTATTTAGGTTTTGGGCATTCAAATATAGAAAAGAGTTTAACAAAAAATTTAATAGCAAGAGTTACATTTTAACAGATTGGAAAATATGGAAAAATTCAATGTTACAGCTATAATCTGGCAGGAAGATGATGTGTATGTCTCAAAGTGCCCTGAACTTGAAGTTGCCAGTGCGGGTGACACACCAGAAGAGGCTCTTGAAAATCTGAAAGAGGCTGTAGAATTATATCTTGAGAATGCCAAAGCTCTGGGAATTTTAAATGATTTTGCTGCATCCTTACATTCGCCAAACAAATTCACTTCTACTATTGGTGTAGCAGTGTGAGCAAACTTCCTTCTATTTCATCTTATAAGATTTTAAGGAGGCTCCTTAAAGCCGGGTTTGATTATGCACCAATCAGAAGCAAGGGCAGTCATACTGCATTGATAAGAGTAGGTAATCGTGGTGATAAGTATCTTGTTATCATTCCAAAAAGAAATCCTGTTCCAAAAGGAACTTTGATTTCGATTATCAAGCAATCAGGGTTAACAAGAGAAGAATTTATTAAATTGATGGAATAAGTTTTTGTTTGATATTTATTGTATAACTATGGTATTATTTATTTGGGTCTTCTCAGAATCACAATCATGCGAAATACCATTCCTGGTAATTATAGCTCATACTTATCCCCGGCTCGATTCCTTTGACATTTGCTTTATAGGCCACATTTGCCGCCGGATAAGCCAGGAAATCAAGGGGCTGGTCATCTGAAATGATCTTTGATAGCTCTGCATATATCTTTTTCCTTGCATTTATATCGAGCGCTTCTTTTGAGCGTACTTTCCTGAACAGGGCATCAACTTGCGGGTTTGAGTATCCATAAGTATTCAGGCCTCCGTCCGTTACAAAGAATATCTCAGTTCCGGAAGGCTGCAATGGGTCCGTGCTCTGCCCGGCATAGATGAGATCCCATGTTTCCTCACTCACTGCACGCAGACCATTGTTGTTCCTTTCAGGCTGATCGCTGCCAGGAACTTTATTCATGTAATATTTACGAAGAATCGTTTCCCATGGAACAAACTTTATGTCTATATCAATCCCAATATCGCCCAATTCCTGTTTTATTAGATATGCCATTGACTCATGGACTGAGCTTCCTGTAATTGTGACAAAATTTAACTTTATTTTCCCGCCGTTCTTATCAACGACCTGGATTTCTCCATTTTTCTCAATTCCGTAGCCAGCTTCCTTCATCAATTGTTTTGCCCTGTTCTTGTCATAAAGGGTGCCAACCCCGAACATCGAAAGTCCTTCTTCATTATACCATGGAGAGACCTTTGGTATGAAACTGAATGCGGGCTCACCAAAGCCTAGCAAGATCTGCTGGATTATTTTGTCTTTACTGATCGCCATGGATAGCGCCTGTCTGACCTTCTTTTCCCGCAAACCCGGCCATCCGTTATCTCTCATATTATACTGCAATACCCGATACCCGGATGTCGGTACTGTAAAAACCTGAATCGTTGGGATAGCTTTGAACTTCATGACCTGTTCAGGATCAATACCAGTGGATGTAATATCCCCTGCTTCCATTGCTGCATGCCGGGCTGCTGATGTCCCGAATATTTTTATCACATATTCTTCAAAATACGGCTCGCCATTTTGTTTTCCAAGGTAATAATCAGGGTTTCGCTCCATTACGATCTTATCATTTCGTATCCATTCCTTGTACCGGTAAGGACCAAGATTTCCCGTGTAAGATAGATTATTGAGTTCAGGCGCCTGGGTGAACGCCTTAACATCTCCTTCATATTTTGAGACGATGTGTTTCGGGTAAATGAGCAGGTCAGTCACAGTGTACAGGAATTCAGGATCAACGGTCTTCCTGTGGATCGTGAGAGTGGTTTCGTTCTCTGCCACGGGTTCTACGTAAACGCTCTTACCGTCAATCTCTTCCATCCAGTCTCCTGCATAGGTATATGCCATCCAGTCGGAAAACATCAGGTTTTTCATGGTGTAAACAAAATCATCCGCAGTAACAGGCTTGCCATCGCTCCAGAAAAGATCATCGCGGATGGTAACGGTATAAGATAATCCATCTTCAGATGTCCGGATGTCATTTTTTAGCCAGCGATTAACAATATTGAACTTGTTGTCATAAGTTATTAAACCATCAAGGGCGAGGCCAATATATCCAAGAGATGTAGCATCTGCGGCAAGTATCCAGTTCAGGGTCTCGGCATCGGCTCCTGATGCGCCTTCAATGAAAGTCCCACCCAGCTTAGACACGTCTGATGTCAAATTGGTTGACTTGTCCTTTGAAGCATCAAGACACCCTGAAAGCCCTATACCTGCGGAAAGAAGCGCTGCCTTCCCGCACATGCTCATGAATCTGCGCCTGCTGATCATCCGGTTGTTAATAATAAAACCACCCTTTGTTTTGCGGTATGGAATATGTTTCACAATATATAAATCTCACGTCATGACTTTTGCCGGTTAGCTAATGTCCACTGACAGGTTCATAGATGAACCCGGGCATGTCGCTGGATACTAAGGTTAGCGATTTACCTTGATTTATATTTACTACATTTTCGCAGGAATTCATCGAATGAATTAGAAGACGGATGCGTATGCATGTAACTTGCCATTGTATTATACTCCAATAAACCATCTCTTCCTTCAATAATCCCTTTTCCGCGCCTTAATTTATACACAAAACGCGCATCTTGGTCACATTCTGTTATGGAATAGTGGAACTCATGCCCCCTTATTACTTTGCCCTTTTTCGCGATCGGAGAATCCATAACAGCTTCAGCTTCGGTATAACCTAACGCCTGGAGCTTCGCTGTCATCCTTGAGTTTGCTCCGAGGACTCCTGCCATTTTATAAGTCTTATCGGTTTTGAGACTGTTACAAAGATACAAAAGCGCTCCACATTCGCCATATATGGGCATCCCATCTTCTGCTGCTTTTTTTATCTCATGGCGTGTGCCTGAGGCTTCAAGTTCTTTCGCAAATAATTCAGGATACCCTCCTCCAAGGTAGAGTCCATCGACTTCCGGAAGCATATCGTTCATCGGACTGAAAAAGACAAGCTCTGCTCCTGACATTTTGAGGGAATCAAATGCATCCTGGTAATAGAAACAAAATGCTCTGTCATTTGCGATGCCTATCTTCACATTGAATCTCGCATCTGATTCCTTTAAATCAATATCATACGGTTTAAAATTCTCTGCTATTATTTTTACTGAATCCATATCGATATGCTTTTCAATAAAATTGGCAAGTTCTGCGGTTTTCGGATTATTTTCACCGGCCATTTGAAGGCCGAGATGCCGGGACGGGATTGATAATTTTTTGTTTCCTGGAAGCGCGCCGATAACAGGTCTTTTGATGCCTGCGCCGTCCAGTGAATCCCTGATAAGTTTAA
>JBAQLI010000263.1:0-1557 GCA_049301735.1 Candidatus Methanoperedens sp. | reverse complement strand
TTAAGACTTGTGCCATCACTATGAAAGTCTATGCGTATGTAATTCCCAGGTGATTCCTCAATTATGAATCCTTGCTCCTGGTATTGTTCGGTTAATAAAGATTGGAATTTTGCTTCTATTTCAAAGTTAACATTACTTGTCTCTTGCATTATTCTGGGTGCATTGTTTGTGGTAAATGGTGCATGTGTCAAACAACATGGGACAGTGATATTCAGGAATGCATTTGCAGTATTATTACCTTCCATCGTAAATTTTGAATCCCCTGTTGGGTCAATTAC
Source organism: Candidatus Methanoperedens sp. (assembly GCA_049301735.1). Classification (GTDB taxonomy): domain Archaea; phylum Halobacteriota; class Methanosarcinia; order Methanosarcinales; family Methanoperedenaceae; genus Methanoperedens. The sequence continues at coordinate 1,279 of JBAQLI010000263.1, read as the reverse complement.
CTCCCATAAAGTAGTGTTAAGAGTTAAACTATTAAAATCATCAGACTTGGGCGGCACCGCAGAGATCTGGGATTGGGCCGTGATTGGTTGCAGTATCGGGGTTGAAGTGCTGGTGCCCCTTAATACTGCCCTCACATATACAGTCCTGTTCTGGATCTCAGGAGATATTGTGTAATCAGTATTGGTGGGCATATCGGTTTGTAAGAGTGTCCATGTGATATTGTCTTTGCTTGCATATCCATCCACATGTGAGTCGCTTGCATTTGTATACATGAATAAAGTGGAATTTATTACTCCTCCTAACCCCGCATCAAAGACTGATGTGATGCTGCCTGTGGTTGTAAAATTATCAGTTACAAATGCGTCATAATAGACCGGATGGTCAGATGGTGCGCCTCCTGTTACATAACCTATTTTAGTCATTGCATCAGGCTGGGTAAAACTTGCAGTATAGACCCATGTTTTCTTATCATTGCTATAATATGAACTGTAATTTGTCCCGGATTTTACTAATTTTATATAGTGCGGTTGGGATAAAGTGACTGGTGTGGCAGTGTAAGTCCCAATATTATCATCTTCTTTCTGGATTATTACCTTTTTTATGCTGTCACTGATGAAATACTGTGCATCTACAAAATTATCATCATCTGCATATATTATTATTCCTGCACTTTCTGCTGGTGTCGTTGGGTAGAACCACTGTTTTGAAATAATGGTTATATCTTCTCCCCCGTAATTTTGTAATAACAGGGGTGAGGTGGCATTATCCTGGAATAATGATGTGTTGGTAATATTCATTCCCAGATACCATGAACTCATCCACCATGCACTTGCATTCTGTCTTATCCATGTCCACCTTGAGGCATCCAGAGCCCCCTGGTTAAATTCATCATTGTATCTGCCTGCTAAAGTGTAACCGTCTGCATATGCATCTGTCAGGTTTTCGGTTGTGTTGCCCGTTGAGCTTACAATTGCTGCTGATGCTGGTTCTAAGTTACATAACATTATAAACAATATTAATAGGATTATTTTTAGATTCATGAGGTCTCTCGTGCCAGATGCCCCTAACATAATTTTATAGACTAAAAGTAAATCGATAGTTTTTATAGTTTTTAGAGATTTATTAGATTTTTTTTCCTAATTTAAATGTTTCAACCCACCTTTCCCACCCTAAATTTAAAATAGTTCAGAATGTTAGTTCTGAATAGTATCGCTAGATACTGTTTTTCTTCATTTTCCTCTGATTATTCTATAGATTTCTTATAGCTATTACGGTCAA
>JBAQLI010000262.1:0-16520 GCA_049301735.1 Candidatus Methanoperedens sp. | reverse complement strand
AATGTTTGTTACCCTCTCGACCTACTTTTATGTAGGTGCAAGAATGCTTTTAATTTCTCGCAAGGATGTTGTATATACGAACGCAGATGAACGCAGATTTAATGCTTCTTATCAAGGAAAATCTAATTTATTCTGCGGTTTAAGGATAGATTCGCCCACCGCAAAGCATAGCTTGATATTTTCGCTTAAGTTTTGCTTTAATTAATAAATACTATTTATGATTCAAGAGCTAAGAATACCACGCACAGAGCTTGATTTGATACAGGCTGAACTGGAAGAAAATAAACCTTATGAAGCCTGCGGTGTTCTCATTGGAACTATAGATGGAATGACGGCACATGTCGAAAAAGCCCGACCCATTACAAATGTTAAGCGCACGCATAGAAGTTTTGAGCTTGACCCGAAAGAGCATTATAATGCCTGGAATGAGGCCGAGAAGAACGGCAAGGAGATCGTAGGAGTTTATCATACTCACCCTGTCTCTTCTGCCGTCCCTTCGCTCTGGGACAGGGAGACGATGCAGAACGATACTTCGGTCTGGCTTATCGCAGGGGCTGATGGGATGAGGGTGTATGTGTGGGGGAATGGCTTGAAAACTGTAAAAATAATAGAGGTATAGGCGTTCTCCCTGGAGGGAAACTATTTGAATTAGTTTCCCTATAGATAATACTATGATAAAACGGGACACATGGATAAGAATAATAAAAGATTTCTCCGAATTCAAACTGCCTGAAATGGTAGAAAGGGATATCAAGATATCAGAGCTTCCTATAAAAAGAGCAGTATCGATTATTGGTCCAAGAAGAGCGGGCAAAACATACCTTATGTTCCATGAGATGAGAGTTCTTCTTGAAAAAAACACAGAAAAAAGCAGGCTTCTTTACATCAACCTTGAAAGCGACCTGCTGATAGGTTGCGAGCTGTCAGATTTGAGAATCATGTTTGAACTTTTTTATGAGGTCTACCCGGAAAATAAAAACAAAAAAGTATATTTATTCCTCGATGAAATCCAGCTTGTTTCAGGGTGGGAAAAATTTGTACGTGCGGTTATGGACACCGAAAACCTTCAGGTATATGTCAGCGGCTCTTCTTCAAAGCTCTTATCAAAAGAAATTGCCACTGGTTTAAGAGGAAGAACGATTACTTATTACGTTTATCCTTTCAGTTTCAGGGAATATCTGAGAGCTAAAGAATTCAAAATTGAGGACTATCTTTCCTCATCACGCAAAGCCCTTCTCCTTAACCTTCTTGATAAATTCCTGGCCGGAAGTTATCCTGAAGTGGTGTTTTTTGAAGACGAAAAAGAGAAAATCCTGAAAGAAATAATGGATGTCACGATTTACAGGGACGTGGTTGAGAGATTCAAGGTAAAAAATATCAAAGTTCTGAAATTGCTTTTGAAAAATATGATAGCTTCTACTTATTTCTCAGTACACGGATTTTACAATTACCTTAAGTCAATGGGAATAAAAGTCAGCAAAAACACACTCTATAGCTATGTTGATAATTTTTCAGATGCAATGGTACTGTTTACTTTAAGAAGTTACTCAGAATCTTATAAAAAGAAAGAGCAGACAATCCCAAAACCTTATTTTGTTGATAATGGCCTGCTGGTTGTTAACGGAATTGATAGCAAAGGCAGGCTTATGGAAAATGTGGTTTTCATGGAACTTATCAGGAGTGGCTTTTCTACAGATACCAGCCTGTTTTATTTTGATTTGCAAAAAGAGGTGGATTTTGTTTTGAAAGAGGAGGGAAAAATTGCCCGGTTGATACAGGTCTGCTATGATATTGACGATTTCAAAACGAAAGAACGAGAGTTAAGCGCTTTAGCGAAAGCCGGAGATGAATTGAAATGCAGCGATATGATTGTAATAACTTATGATTATGAAAATATTGAGGATTATAAAGGCTGGAAAATTAAATTTGTGCCGCTGTGGAAGTGGTTGATTGGATGATACTGGCGAGCATACCGATTTATTGCATAAATTCGGTTACGACCATAGAGATTTTAAATCCGTAATATCAAAAGCTAAATATCCTTTTTCCCTGAGTTTTTCTTTGTCTTCAATAGTTCTTCCAATAATACCAAAATATTCTATTCTATTTTTTACTTCCCATGGGACAAAATTCGATTTCTTTGTAAGTGTCTCTAATATCTTCCGGGCTTCATTGAGTTTTAGCTCCTGCCACTTGCATTCGATAAAAAGAATTTCCTTTGACGTTTCATTCAGGGCAACGAGGTCGATTTCTAATGTTTTCTTTCCATCCTTGCCAGAAAAATTGCCCCACCACCGACCTATTTTATCAAATCTGAAGGGAAGAGAGCCTTCATAATTTTTTTTCAAACAAAAATCTCTTGATATGTCCTCAAAGGCTCCTCCCACAAATGCTCCATAATTCTCAGAAAATATCTTTTTTAACTCATCCACTCTCCCCTGCTCGTAATAAGATTCATAACGTTTCACAAAGGCAAACCAGAATTTCAGGAAGTTATCATTCAGCTTATATACCCCCATCCTCGATTTTCGCGGATCTTCAGTTATTGGCGTTTCCCTGCGAACAAGCTCATATTCATTTCGGAGAACGTCAAGATATCGTGAAGCTGTGCCACTTTTACCCTCAAATATGTTTGCGATTTCACCAACAGTGGTCTTCCCTGAAGCGATCGCTTCAAGAATCGAAAAATATATTTTGTATTCCCCGCCGAACTCGCTTATCAAAACTGCTTTTCCTTCGTCTTTCAAAACAGGCATTCTCTGATCGAAAAACATAGCATTTACGGCATTTTCAAAATCAAGGGTTTTTAAAAGATCTATATACTCATAATATTTCGGCACGCCGCCAAAAACTGCATAGAACTTGATAATTTCCGAAATATCCTTAACACCAATATCATAAAGAATCTGCATTACTGTGCTTATATCCATGGGAGGAAGTTTCATCATGATATCGGCGCGACCATATAGAGGGTAAGAATAATCGCCAAGTATTTTTTTCATCATGGAAAAACTTGAGCCGCTGACCAGAACTGATACATTTTTTGCTTTGTGTTTATATTCATCGATCAATTTCTGGAAATCTGAGTATATGCTCTTTTCCATATAATAAAAATTCTGGAACTCATCAAAAAAAACATATTTTTTTGTATCAAATAAGTATCTCAGCAAGTCTTGTACACCAGTGAATTTTGGTATTTTTTCACTTTGTGAAAGCTCATCAAGGAATAAATCCACAGTCTTATCTTTCGGGACGAAAACGTATGCATACTCTTTGTCTGTCAAGAACTCCTGGACAAGTCGAGTTTTGCCGATTCTGCGCCGCCCATAGATAACTATGAACTTAAAACCTCCAGTGGATGTGAGTTTCTTTAGCAGGGAGAGTTCTTCCAGGCGGTCGTAGAATTTGAAATTAGTATACATAGCATGTAATATACATGGCAGATATACTAATAGTTTATGCTGCTTTTCGGCTCGTTTTTTGTCTATATTTTCGCATTACACCATCGCCCTTTCCAGTCCCTCCATCGCGACTTTATTCAACCTCTTCGCAATATCCTGAGTCTTTCCCTCCGAGAAGATCCTCACTTTTGGTTCAGTTCCGCTTGCTCTCACAAGGAACCAGCCATCTGAGTAATCCACGCGCACACCGTCCATATCGGAGATCCTGTCATAATCCTTCGGTATCTCGCGCTTTAGCCTCTCAAGTATTGCATCTGTATTCGTACCTGCTGGCAGTGTCTTTGCATCCTTTATCTGATGATATTTAGGATAAGTTGCAACAAGTTCTGAAAAAGTCATTTTTTCCTTCGATAAGATCCCTGCCATCACTCCGGCAAGCATCGGTCCCTCGCGGCTCCACTCGATTAGCACAGAACCATGCTCTTCCAGGCCCACCTGCGCGCCGCATAAGAGTTTTGCCTGCGCCAGATACGGCTCACCAACAGGTGTAAATATCACTTCGGCTCCCAGTTTCTTTGCCACATCTTTTATGAGATTTGAGAATGCGATCGTCACCGCGATCTTCTTATCCTTATCTTTGCATTGCCTCAGTAAATGGTCTGCTAATATTGCGGCAGTTACATCCCCCTGTACGAATTTCCCATTCTCATCCACAAATGCAGTCCTGTCGCCATCGCCATCATGCGCTACTCCCATATCTGCCCCCTCCTTGACCACAAGTTTCTTGAGTTTTTCAAGGTTCGCATCCGTGGGTTCAGGATTTCTCTCCTTGAACATGCCGTCGTATTTACAATTGAATCTTATCACTTCAAAACCCAGGGCAACAAGTGTCTCAGGCGTCACGGTTGATGCCGATCCTCCCCCGCCATCGACCACTATTTTCATTGGCGCTACCGGGAACATTTTCTTGACATACTGGACAATATGGGCACGATACCTGTCGCTTGCTCCAGCGTCCTTCAATCGTTTCCCTTTTTTTGCTTTTGGTTTCAAGTCCCCAAAATATATTTTCTCAAGGGCAAGGTCTTCTTCGGGTGAAAAACCCATTCCACTTTTATTTAAACATTTCATGCCATTATATTCCGGAGGATTATGAGATGCCGTGATCATTACACCTGCATCTGCCTGCCTTCCGACTTCCAGGGAAAGCGTATTCGGGGTGATGATCCCCAGGGTGAGCGCATTGCAGCTCTGTTCAATTATCCCCTCGATGAGCGCTTCTTCAAGCATTGGTGAGGAGATCCTTGGGTCTTTTCCTATTGCTATTGTTTTTCCAGCACCCAGATAATCGGCAAGAGCTGCACCAGTACGTTTTGCTTTCTCAGCTCCCATCCCCTCATTTACCACGCCACGGAACCCGAATGTCCCGAATAATTTCTTAAGTTTTCGGATCTTTTTATATTCATCAAATTTCGCAGTAAAATTTTCGCATGACATACATTCGAATTTGTTTTGAATGTATTAAAATTAATTTTATTTTTCCTGAATAATTATTTTAATAATTCTTTGAGTTATCAGGAACATAAAAAAATATGGACAATTTATTTTATTAGATCTTCTCCAGTTTCACGTCATCGATGTAGTAGGTGTCTCCTGCAGAGCAGAGGATAATATCCTCAATGCTATATCCTCAGAATAACCTGGAGACAGCAGTGCTCTATTACCTCCGGTATGCCCAACTATATCTTCCGTCTTGTCTATATTCCCCGTCTTAGTATTTACCCAATCTGCTTTATAATTGCCTGCCGGTAGATTAATAATAAGGTTTGCAGATTTGCCAGCTGGTAAATAAATAGCATACTGCTTACCAGTTTCAACCAGTGCCCTCGTTCCAGATGGGGCGCCACTTGTTAGAATTGAATTGTTAGGTGTCATTTTTACAAAATTAAAAGAATGAATAAAATCATTCAAAATTCCCAATTGAGTGCGTATGGCTGCACTTCCTCCAAGGAGGCGGGTTCCCCCGGTGGAGGTTGCATTAGGCATAATCTTTGTCCCAGCTTCTTCCCCTCTATATGGAGTGAATGATAAGTCAAGCATGTCAAATATTGCACCACCATCAATGATCCATTTCCATCCCGCACGACGATATTGGACCTCGCCTCTGCCTCCATATGCAAACTCGTCATTTGACAGGGGTTTATTTAGATTATAGAATTTTGCTACAATATCGGATTTGTCACCAGCATCCCAGGAAAGAACAGACACACCATTCTTGATGTTCTTGGTTGTACCCCAAGCAGCATCTCTGTTTTGAGAAATAAGGTGTTTTTTCGGAGTGTCTGCCGCGACAATTTTAGAATTTATGTAATCCTCAAAAACAGTTTCCATAGTAACAGCGGGATCAGAATTACCACCGTTACCGTCACCCTTATAAGTCTCAATGCCTGACTGGAAAATAACATTATCAAATTCATTCAATTCCTGAACTACCTTCGTTACCATATTGTCCATATAGGGCGTCAAACCGCCATTATGGTTACCAGCCCTGACATCCCAGACCATATCATAACCATCGTTATCCCAGGATGCGGTAGCCCCTACATTGTTGATATTATTAATAATATTCATAGGAGAGCGGGCCCACATGTTGGGTAGCGGAGCTTTTTTGTCATCCTTAGACCAAAAAGGACAAAAAAAGACATATTCTACTACTATACCTTTACTATCAGCCTTTCCAACAAAATCCCTGAGACGATTGAAATATTCAGTATCCCACCGGGATAGGTCAAACTTGTAGCTGTTCGAATCCCCCGCAAATCCTTTAGTAGTGCTTCTTGCCCAGGGACTGATAAAGCCGTTGTTAGTTGGAGCAAGAGTATTATCATCAATATCCCACCAACTACCCATATTCGGATTTGGCTCAATATAGGTCCCAGAAAATATGCGGACATAATTAAGTCCTTTAGACTGGAGTTCATTTAAATAGATGTCATAGTCAAAATCAAGATTCAATACCGCACCATAATGTTCATTAGAGCCAATCAAGATTGTTGGTTTACCATTATAAAGAAAGTAATGATTGTTGTCAGGATGAAGTTTTATCGGTTCTTGAACTACTCCCGGGCTGCTTCCTGGTGAGCCTGGTGTAACAGTCAAATATCTCCACGCTGATACAAGAACTATCATAAGAATAAAAAAAAGTATACCTTTAATTATAATTCTCATATAACACGCTTCACCTCCATTATATGCTGTTCTTTTATTTGTTTCTTTTTTGCTTTGGGACATTATCCGGAATTCAGTTCGCAATCCTTCTTTGTACATTTTTTTTCATGTTTTAACTATAATAAGCCATACGTCCTCATATCTAAAGTTTTCGTTTTGTATTCAAAAAGATAATATTATAATTATATTAATATAATTACAAATATCAGATAATTGAAAAACAATATAAGCCAGGAACATCAATTTTTCGGATTGAGATTCAGCCCAAGATAGGAATATTAGTTTATACTTTCCCATATGTTAATAAAAAATAATTATGAATGAAATACAAAATAATATAAATAATATCAAAAAAATTATTAATTCCAACAGGGATATTTCAATTCTTGCAGTTACAAAAACAAGAACATTAGATGAAATAAATTCTGCAATAAATGGTGGGATCTTACACATAGGCGAGAACTATGTGGAAGAGGCGTATGAAAAATATCCACATATAACTTCAGTTAATGTAAAAAAACATTTCATCGGGCATCTCCAGCGTAATAAAGTCAGAAGAGCTGTTGAAATATTTGATGTTATCCAAACCGTCGATTCAATTAAACTCCTGGAAAAGATCGATAGCTTCGGCAAGAAAATAGATGTCATGTTCCAGGTAAATACTTCCCCGGATTCTAATTATCATGGTATTTATTTTAAAGAATTTGATGATTTTTATAAAAAGGTCTTAGAATTACAACTTCAAAATGTAAATATTACAGGTCTTATGACCATTGCATCAGAGAATGATCCAAGGATTTGTTTTAAAAGACTTTATAATATTAAACAAAGAACAAAACTGGGTGTATTGTCTATGGGTATGAGTCATGATTATGAAATTGCTATTGAAGAAGGAGCGACAATGATCAGGTTAGGCACAAAAATATTTGGGAAAAGAAAAACGAACTAACAAATAAATGAATCAATAAATAGAATGTTTTGAACAATGCTCTTATCTATCTTTTGAGTATAGGGAGAAATGGAGAATTTGATGGAAGATCTATCAACGATAATAAATAAAGTACAGTCATCGGAGGAACTTGATTTTGAGGACGGTTTGCTTCTTATGAAATCAAGGAACCTGTCACTTATCGGTGCACTTGCTGACAATATCCGGAAAAAAACAGTTGGCGACCGGGTTATGTTCGTTACGAATTGCCATATAAATTACAGTAATGTTTGCAATTCAAAATGTAAGTTCTGCGCATATTTCAGGGAAGAAGGGCAAGACGGGGCTTTCACACTGAGTATTGATGATATAATGGAAAAAGCGCAAAAGGCATCAAACAGTGGTGCAACTGAGCTTCATATCGTTGGATCGCTTAATCCCAGACTGCCGTTTGAATATTATGAGGATATCCTTATAAATATTCATGAAAAATATCCCTCATTATCATTGAAAGCATACACTGCTGTTGAGATAGCACATCTATCCCAGATATCAGGAATGAGTGTAAGGGAAGTATTATTGCGCCTTAAAAAAGCAGGGCTCACAGGTCTTCCGGGAGGCGGAGGTGAAATATTCAATGAAAAAACAAGAAAACAGGTATGTCCGGATAAAATTAGCGGAGAAAGATGGCTCAAGGTCATGGAAACAGCACACGGTCTGGGAATAAAAAGTAATGCCACGATGCTTTACGGTCATATCGAAACCTATGAGGATATTGTTGATCATATCCTGAGGATAAGGCAATTGCAGAAAAAAACATGCGGATTCCAGGCATTCATACCATTGAGATTTCATCCTGACAATACATATCTTCAAAAAAACGGGATCGTGACAGAAGGACCAACAGGATTCGATGACCTTAAAACGATCGCTGTAGCGCGTCTTTTATTGAATGGATATATCAATAACATAAAAAGTTACTGGGTAATGCTGGGTGAAAAAATGTCACAGATCGCCCTTGCCTATGGCGCTAACGACATCGACGGCACGGTCATGGAAGAGCGTATCACGCATGCAGCAGGAGGCGCTGCGCCTGAGTATATGCCAAAGGACAGGCTCATTTATTTGATCAGGAATGCGGGAAGGATTCCAGTAGAGAGGACTTCCAATTACGAGATAATCCGGGAATATTAGGGAATATTTATAGTTATGTTGAATGTGACCATATATTCAAAAAAAGAATGTCATTTATGCAAGATCGCAAAAGAGGACCTTGAGGTTATCAGGCGTGAATTTGATTTTACCCTGGAGGAAGTAGATATTGAAAAAGATATATTTGCTTATGAAAAGTTCAAACATCTGATACCAGTTGTGGAAGTAAATGGCAAAATCATTTCAAGTGGAAGAGTGAACGGAAAAAAATTAATAGACTTATTTAAGCATCAACTTCAATGAATATTGGTACAATACCTATTATTGCACCCAGTCCAAAAAAAAACAGGGCAATATAATAATTGCCCTTTGATACATTATCTATACTCACTGCGAGAAGGATCAGGCCAATGAATTTAGATATTGCATCTATTTTAGTATGTTTTGATCCTGGCAGTTTCATCAATGGTGGACAATGCTAAAGTATGTGAAATACAATATTCCAAGAAGTGCAATAACTCCCAGGACAACTGCGAATTTTCTTTTCCTGATATCACTTGATGGATTCCTGTCTATGAAGGGCACCATGAAAAGAAGGCCATACCACAATACCATTGGTAAAGTCACACCGATCACTTTTGCTTCTATTGGCCCGATATTCCATGTCCAGAATTTGAGGAACCCGAAGACATAAAGGAAATACCATTCAGGATAAATAGGCGTTGGTGTATCGAACGGATCAGCCGGTTTTAGAAGACCTGCCGGGTAAAGCGAGGCCATCAATATCAGGCTTCCTGCAATAAGGCACATCACAACTATTTCACGAAGCAGGAAATGCGGGAAAAACGGAAATCCGCGTATCTTGACAGGTTCATGTCGTTCTTCTTCTACCTCATGTTTTTCAATTTCTATCAATGACATATCAGAGCCTCCCTGAAATTCCCTGTATCCTGACCATGGCAAAATGTAGTAACAGGAGAATTGCAATGGTTATAGGAAGGATCATTACATGTATGGCAAAGAACCTTGTCATTGTTTCAGCGCCAATGTCTGTCCCTCCTACAAGAATCAGGGAAATATATTGACCTATGACTGGTATCGATCCTGCGATCCCTGTTCCTATTTTTGTAGCCCAGAACGCAAGCTGGTCCCATGGAAGAAGGTATCCTGAGAAACCGAAAGTAGTAGTGATCAAAAGGAGTGTTACACCAACAACCCAGTTCAATTCCCGCGGTTTTTTATATGCGCCCATAAAGTATATCCTCATCATATGAAGCATTACTGCGGCGATCATAGTGTTTGCAGCCCAGTGATGGAGGCTTCGTATCAGGCTTCCCATGGGAACTGCGGTCATGATATGTTCAACGCTTTTATATGCTTCAAGTGGCGTGGGTTTGTAATACATTGCCAGGAATATGCCCGTGCCAACAAGTATCAGGAAACACAGGAAAGCAATTCCTCCAAGGCAGTACAATGGATTTGTCACTGCATACTCTGGAGCAGGATGCTTGATTATTGGAGTAAGTAATTCTTTTAACTTAAACCTGTCATCGAACCACTTATATATCTTATCTTCAAGTTTCATATAATCACCTCACGCAGCTCCAGCATAGAATGAAATTGTCTTTACATATTCAGGGTCTCTCCATTTAAGGGCATAGACTGCTCCTTCTTTTACGATTACATCAATTGCCGGGAGAGGGGATGGGGGAGGTCCTGATATTACAGCACCTGTATTCGGGTCAAACTTTCCGAGATGGCATGGACAGAACAGAATGTTTTCATCTTCTTTCCAGTAAGAGATACATCCAAGATGTGTGCAAACAGATCCGAAAGCGCGAAAACCCGCGGGCATATGCAGGAGAACAGCCGCTTTTCCGTTAAACATGAATTTCCTGACACTTCCTGTCGGCACTTCATCTGCGTTTGCAATTTTTATTTCGGCGGAATCACCTTTTGCAGCAGTTGCAGGCCAGAGATATTTTAATATCGATGCCAGGGCACCTCCTGCAAAGAATAATGCAATAAGTCCCATAAGAAGTTCAGTAAGTTTCCTTCTTGTAATTGTAAAAGTTATTTTATCACTCATGTTCTCACTCCAGCGTTGTAACGTATTCGTCTTGCAGCAGCCCTTTAACGTATAGGTAAATGATAGCTGCCAGGTCAAACAGGAGATAAGCAAATAACTTTCCTACATCTTCTATGAATTGTCTTGTGGATGCGACCTGCGCATCGCTTGTCAAGATCCTCCAGAAAATCATTCCTGTAATTCCGGCTGCGACAAGTGTCAATAGAATTATCAATGCAAAAGCAACCTGTGACCACAAGCCTTCTTTTTCCGGCCCATATTCAATTTTCTCAATATGCATGATTCACACCTCACAACCTTATTACATAAACTATGGCAAGCACAAGCAGGATAAGAGCCAATCCTCGCAGCCCTACATCCCATGTTGTCATATGAACTCCTATCTCTATCTCCTTTTCAGGTTCAGGAGTTGGTGTCGCCGTTGGTGTTGGAACATAGCCTTCCATAGAATAATTGTGGGTAGCATAATAAACTCCGATCTCGTTGAGCTGCGGCGGGCCGTCCCTTGTGTGGCAATATGGGCAATTCCTGCTTTCCTTTACTGCATATTCGGGCCTCGCCGATGTTAAAGAGGGCATTAATAGCAGGAGAACTAATGCAACCAACAATATAATTTGATTTATTCGTTTTTTGTTCATTCTAATTTCACCTCTTTATCTTCTGCGTATTAGCAGGTATATTGAAATTATCCCTATAACGGATAATATTGTTCCAAATCCGGGAGTTGACGGCTTTGTTTGGGGTAACCCCGCGTCTGTTTGTGCTTTCTTGGCAAATACAATGCCATTTTCAGTTACATTCTGAAAGTTGGGAAGGTTAAAACTATGCCAGAGTATGGGAAGATTATCCTGGATGGCTAGTGCAGAATCAAGTTCTTTTTGCGCGACTGTGACGTCTTTTCCCTGCAGTTTTGCCTGTTTTATAGCATCATCTGCAATCCTTATTTCGTTCTTGAGCATTTCAGCATTATTGATTGCTTCCACAGCTTTTTCAGGAATGTCAGGGGCAATTTTCATGTCAATATTATGACAGCTGCTGCATATATTCTCGAATTCACTGGCATTTAGCACTTTGAATTCATGCGGCATGTGGCATGTATCGCATGTGGGTGCCTGTTTTAGTGCTTTTAATCTCTGGTAATGTAATGAATCTTTGAACTGGTTCAATTCATTAGCATGACATTTACCGCAAGTTTCGGGCACATTCCTGTAAAAAACAGTACTATTTATTTCGGAAGAACGCGAAACCCCTGCATGCGCTGTTTCCTTTATATCAGAACCGACGTCACCGCCATGACATTTATCACATGTGACATTGAACATGGCATGTTTGGAATTTGTCCACTGCTCATAATTGCTTTTCGCAATCTTATCAATAATAGTAGCATGGCACTCAAGAGAACAGGCAACATCCCTTTGAAGATGTTTTATTCTTACTTCATTAAGTTGTTTTTCTGTCTCATTGAATGCAGTAAGTTTTTCATGGCAATCCAGACATGAATTGTTTTGTGCTGATACTGGCACGGCTAATATCGCAAATATGAACATGAAACCAGCTAACACAATCGTTTTTTTTGTATTCATTCAATCACCTTTTGTTTCTATCGTTTCTATATTTAATTTATATATGATTTGTCAATGCCGTTTTAACAGATATGCTGCCAGCAGACCTGATACCAGCAAGAGTACTTCAAATCCTGGTGTTTTTGTTGGAACCGCTGTTTCAGTCTTTTCAGGCATTGCTTTTTCTGCATTCAAGGCATCTGTTATCCCTTTATGCACTTCCGTATCAAAGTAAGTCAGGTTGAACCTGTGCCAGACTGACGGAGTATTCCTTAGTATGGTCTTTGCTGATTCAAGGTCTGCCTCGGCTGCCGTAACATCCTTTCCCAATGCTTTTGCCGCAAGAACAGAGCTTCTTGCCTTTGAGATCTCAAGCTGCAATTCCCTTACCGAAGACAGGGCGCTTTCTGCTTTCTTTGGCACTGCAGGATTTATACCTGTGATGTTATTATGACAATTGCTGCAGAAATCCTCAATTTCAGATGCTGTTAAAACCCGGACGCTGTGAGCCTGGTGACAGGTGATGCATGCGGGTGCAGGCCCTTCCTGGTTTGATTCCAATTTCTTGAAATGCTGGGAACTCTTGAATTCATCAAGTTCCGGCCAGTGGCATTTACCGCACATTTCAGGAGTATTGGCGCGTAATATGCTGGAATTTGAAATTCCAGCATGTGCTTCCTGCTTCAAAACCTTTGAGGGGTCCCCACCATGACATTTTTCACATGTTACTTCAAAAAGAGCATGTGTTGATATTGACCACATGGCATAAGTGCTGGCAGTTGATTTATTGAGCTTATCCTCGTGGCAAACGATCGAGCATGAAATACCGCTTTCGAGGTGCTTGATGCGAATATCGATGAATTGCCTTTGTGATTCTGAACTAAAAAGCAATTGGCGGTGGCAGTCTGCACATGAGTTATTAGGTAAATCAGGTGCTTTTGCCGCTGCTGGTTGAATTACCTGCAAAGCTATGAGCACAAAAATCAATCCTATAATTGTTTTTGAAACGTTTTTTTCTAGCATATGAATACTCCTATCATCACCATCATTATTATTGAAATCATTAATAATGATATATTCTGTTCAGTTTAATCTGCAAAATACTTAAACTTATCCTTCAAAAATATTATATTAATTTAAAGATGAAATAATTTCACTCTTTCAGCTCTCTTCTTCTCTCGCTCCTGTACTCATCCACTAGCGATTTTAGCCATTCTTCTTTTGCTGTCACCCTGCGCTGTTGTGCTTTTTTGTTCCAGTCTTCTATTGCATATCTCATATCATCAGGATCGATAACAGCAAGCTCTTCTGTTGAGTCAAACTGCATATTCACATCCTTTGCCCTTAAAATAGGCACACCAAGGTTAAAAAGCTCTTCTTCTGCAGCATGCGACATATCATTGCAGATAATGATTGCCCGCACACCGAGGTCAGCAAGCATTTTAGCGGTAATTGTCCCTCCGCCGCTTGAATCTTTCAACAGGATGATGTCATCTTTTTTTATTCCCACAGTTTCCTGGGTTTTAAGGATGCTGTCTTTAGTAAAAGAAAATATTATCTTCACAGGAAGAACACGGCCGCTTATTTCAAGCCTTCGAACCTTTTTCAGTTTATGGATCCTTTCATTTAATTCGGAAATTTTCCTGTTTTTCTCAGATATCTTATTCTGGAGGCGCTGGATATCCATATCCCGGATTTGTATTGTTTTGTCTTTTTTTAGTTTTTTGTATCTATCTGAACGCTGCTTTTTTATCAGCTCTTCTAATTCCCGGATATTTTCGTCTTTGAGGAAAAGTTCTTTTTCCAAAAATTCTTGTTTCGTCTTCATTTCATTGATTATGTCTTCATATTTCCGGATGGATTCCCTCAAGTGAAATGTTTCTTCATCTCTTTTTTCAGGAATTACCTGGACATAAGGCTCTTTGGTTTGAGTTCTTGTCAATCCTGAGATCACAGCTTCCACAGATTTTCCCCTCACGACCTGCGCTATCGCTTCACTGGCATCTACTCCCGGAGGTATCTTCTTTTTGATCTGTTCGAACTTATTCTTGTTTTTGCGATAAAACGATACAGCAGCGGCAATGGCATCACGTTCATGGTTGTTTGAATAACCATATGGAGTTGCAAACTCGATCTTATCTCCAGCCGAGAGTACCTCAAAAGGAGAGCTTGATACGGCATTAAACGCCCTCCTGATCTTTTCAACGGCATTGGGGGTAGGGAATACATCGCTTGCTATAACAAGCGGTCTTCCTTCCTGTGCGATCATTTCAATAACTTCAGGTATCGAAATAGTCCTTGAACTATGGATTTTCCGCAATTCGCCATCAAGTGTAAGAACGGCAACAGCTGTCGTAGTGCCAGGGTCAATCCCAACGATGATATAATCTCTTTTTTTCACTTTAAGCGGTTTAAAAACCAGGGAATCGCGTTCTATACCTTTTACACTCACCTGCACATCCCCGTATTTTCCCGAACCGATATGGATCTGGTTTCTTGGTGCATCCACAATGAATTCAGCTTTTGAATAGCCTCCGAACCTCTCTGTTATATCCTGGGAAAATGTGAATCCCCTGGTTCTTGAGAGTTCATTCAGAGAATCTTCGATCTCCCTTGCTCTTTGCCTGACATACCCATGCATTTTGCGCCTGTACCTGTTCTGGCTCCATCCACCCCTTCCTGGTGAGCGCCCCCTGCTGACCTTGATTATGGTTTTATCTTCAAATGCCGACACCTCATAACCTACACCCATTTGAGAAAGCTGCGCACATATCAGGGCCTCAGCGCCAGGATCAAACCTGTCAAAGGACAGCCCTTGCTGGCGGGCTAGTTTTGTAAGTGGTAAAAGTTGCTCACCCCCTGTGACCTGGACAAGTTTCGTATCAGGAGGTAATTTCTCAAGAAACGAAATAAGGTCATGCTTATCTGAAACTAATTCATATATGTTATCAACAGCGATCAATGATGGCTTTTCTTTCCAGACCATTCGCATGAATTTATGGAGGCTTACCATTTTGTGATGCTCGACATCCCCATTCTTGAGTATCACTACGGCATAGGCTGGTTTTTCTCTTGCATGTAAAGAACCTTTAGCAATATCTATACCAAAAATTATTTCCGGCATGATTCAGGTTATAATATTGTTAATAATCTCCACGATATCTCTTTTGATCCTGTATTTACGGTTAAAATATGATAATACATTATCAATATCCCTGTGAAGCAACTGCTGTGCGTTGGGATGAGTTGGTTTGATGAATTGGGGCCAATCGATGATCTCACACCCTGCGGGATTAACAAAGATATTAAATTCACTCAAGTCACAATGGATAATCCCGAGTTCGTATGTTTTTTTTACCTGTCTCAATATCTCATCAAGATACCAATCAGGTTCATCAAGCCTGGTATGCGCAAGCTGCTGTCCAAGTGCTTTTGACATCACGATCCCATGCCTGTTATGATCTATCGGCTCAGGAACGCTGACTTTCGGATAAAGAGCGACAAGGGCATCATATTCTTTTTTAGCTGCAAGACGTGCAGCATATAACCAGGAAAGATGCCGCCTTTCCCCGATAGTTTCTCTTTTCGTCCTGACATGCCTGAAACTCATTTTTCCTTCCCTGTGGAGTTTAATTATAACATGCCGGTCAATGAGGCCGCCTGTAGCTTCATACACTTCCGATTCTTTCCCCCTCCCGATTATTTCACCAAGGGCATTCACAGATCCACGCTTCACGAACGCATTCAGTGCAAGCAGGTCGTATGCTTCAAAGTATATCCTGTATCCTTCATAAGCCTGGACATTCCTTTGAATAAGCTTTCTTTGCGCCAGGTTTGAGAGAATGTATTCCACTTCTTTTCTGTCAAATGTCGTAAAATTCACGATCTCTTCTATAGGAACCCATTCATGGAATTTCATATGGTTTTCGATGGCAACAAGAACACGAAATTCCTTGTTCGTGATAGAAAGAAATATTTCCGGAATATTTTCAAGCATTATTTACTATATGATACTGCTGACTATAAAAAAGGTTAATAAAAAAAACAAAAAAGAAGGAATATTATCTTCTTTTTCCTCCGCCTCTTTTATCTCTGGAATCCCGGCCGCGGTCTCTACCGCCAGCGCTGCTGCCTCCTCCGCGACCTCCACCGGAACCGCC
>JBAQLI010000261.1:0-10428 GCA_049301735.1 Candidatus Methanoperedens sp. | reverse complement strand
TTGACCGTAATAGCTATAAGAAATCTATAGAATAATCAGAGGAAAATGAAGAAAAACAGTATCTAGCGATACTATTCAGAACTAACATTCTGAACTATTTTAAATTTAGGGTGGGAAAGGTGGGTTGCAAAGCAGCGAAGTGCAAATTGTCTTTTGGATTAAAGACTGTTTGGTAAGCGATGTGAAAGTATTTACATTAAAGTCAAATCAATGTTAATCTGGACTCCATGTGGTTTTACTATCATATGCAATGCTTGTGGGTGCTGAGATAAAAGTCGAGAAGGAGCAAGTCATATTTTATCATACCCCCACAAACCGCCCCACCTTCCCCAGTTCCTCCTCGATCCTCTGCAGCTGGTTATACTTCGCATTCCTCTCGCTCCTTGCCGGCGCGCCCGTCTTGATAAGCTCGGCGCCGAGAGCGACTGAAATATCAGCATGGTTGGTTGGTACGGATAAAATATCTAAATAAAGAAAAACATTCGATTGTAATCGAGTAATTTATATACTTCATTCGACCATAATAGAATCTATGAACAAAGAGATCCTGGTCGAATGGAATCCCCACTGGAATAAAGAGGCAGGATCAAAGCTGATAGAACGCGACCTGCTAAAAGACATCGAACAATGGCTTGAAAGAAAAGAAATTTTAGGATTTATCGGTGTCAGGAGGTCTGGCAAGACGACTTTGATGAATATTCTTATAAGCAGGCTAACTTCGAAAATCCCGCCAAAAAATATTCTTTTTGTCAAATGCGATGACGACAGGGTTCAAAAGGAGAACCTGATTGATGATGCAATAAAAAGTTACAGGGAACTTATAAATCCTGAAGGCAAAATTTTTGTTTTTATTGATGAAGTCCAGGAGGTAGATAATTGGGAAAATACCCTGAAAAGGATATATGATCTTGAAAAAAGCATGAAACTCATTATTTCAGGTTCAAACTTCTCAATGTTAAAAGAGGATTTCAGCTACAGGCTTGCGGGCAGAATTGCTTACTTTGAAGTTTATCCCTTAAGTTTCAGGGAATTCCTCAAAACAAAGCTTACGATCAAAGATCGGATTTCTGCTTTTTCCAAAAAAAATGAAATAAAACATCACCTTTTTGAATATATGGAACTTGGAGGTTTCCCTGAGGTTGCCCTTGAAAATAACCCAGGCACAAAAAAACAGCTGCTTGCGTTTTATTTTGATACAATAATTTACAGGGACATAATAAAAAAACGAGGCATCAGAAATGCGGCAAAGATGGAGAAAATGGTTAATTTACTACTGCAAAACATATCCAATCCCATGAATTTCAGCAAAGTTGGAAAAGATATTTTTCTTTCTGTGGACACAGTTGGAGAGTATGCAGCAAATCTAAAGGATGCATATCTTGTTTTTAATGTTCCAATATTTAGCTTTTCTGTCAAAGCACAGGAAATAAATCCCAAAAAAATATATTGTATCGATAGCGGAATAAGAAATATAAAAGGATTCAGATTTTCCCTGGATTACGGGCGAATTGCAGAAAATATTGTCTTTATAGAGCTGAAAAGGAGAAACTTTTCTAATCCCCTGTCCAGAATATTCTATTGGCACGATAAAAATCAAAGAGAAACGGATTTTCTTCTCATGAACGAATTAAAGATAAAGGAAGCTCTTCAGGTATGCTGGGATATTAGCCAGCCGGAAGTCAAAGAGCGGGAAGTTGAGGGATTGCTTAGTGCTTTGAATAAATTTGATCTGGAAAGCGGTCTGATAATAACCGAGGATTATGAAGGAGAGGAAATTATAGGAGATAAAAGGATAACTTTTATACCTTTGTGGCTCTGGCTCATATTCCCTGACAACACAATAATTCAGCGGAAAAATACGGCTGTTGGGAATGCCAAAAATGCTTAACTCAGCAACTGGTTATACTTCGCGATCCTCTCGCTCCTTGCCGGCGCGCCTGTCCTGATAAGCTCAGTGCCGATAGCAACGGAAATATCCTGCGATCGCAATATCTTCGGTTTCTGCTGACATGGCTCACGACTACACTATATTCAATGCCCCTAACCATTTAAATATTTGAAATTGTGGCGCATACTTATATACTAAAACATACCTTTTTTATACTATGCCTGATGAAGAACCATACAGGATAGTGCATCTGGATATTAATGAAAAAAAGCAAATTCAAGAGCTTATAAAAAAATTGGCATCTGAAGAACGTATAGGTATCGATGAGCATATCTATAAAGACAACAGGGCATACGATAGGTGGAATATAAATCCATTTCAGTTATTTGAGTTCATGAAGCAAATCCTGAACAATCCCGAAATAAAAAGAAAAGAAATGCATAAGACTTCGTATTTCCCGGCAAGATACCTTTGCGATTCAGAATTGAATGATCATATCTATCCATGTGTTTTAGGCATCGAGGAGTCCGATCAAGGGCCTATTGTAGTCATAACAATACTCAATCGAAAGAAGAAAATCAATAAAAATAGGTGAAAATATGAAAAAGAAAGACGAATTCGAGGATGTGTATGAATCTGTTGTAATTGAGAATTATGGCATACCTGTGGTTATTACAGATGTCCTTATCAGGAAGCACAAAAGTACGGGGAGAAATATATACATAAACCATCCTGATTCTATACATAAAATAGAAAAGGGACTAAAAGCAGCACTTGGTGTTGCTCCCAGAGGGCAGGCTTCATACAAAAGAAAATTAAGCGAGAGCGGAAAAATACTGCTGCTGCGACTGCCAAAAGAGCTTAGAGATTCGTATCATATTGAAAAGGGTGCACAAGCTATAATTACTCCGATTGGCGCGAAAAAAGCAATTATAGAGTTCGACTGATAGTTAAATTCACTAAAACACTACCAAACTTTGAACATCAGTATCAGGATGCACGCAATTGCGTGCTCTGTGTCTGAATTCTTTAACTCATATCCCCACAAACCGCCCCGCCTTCCCCAGCTCCTCCTCGATCCTGAGCAGCTGGTTATACTTCGCGTTCCTCTCACTCCTTGCAGGCGCGCCTGTCTTTATCAGCTCGGCGCCGATAGCAACTGAAATATCCACGATCGTGGTATCTTCTGTTTCTGCTGACCTGTGGCTGACTACAACCTTGAATTTGTTCTTCTGGGCAAGCCGCGCCGCGTCAAATGCCTCGGAGAGCGTGCCGATCTGGTTCACTTTGAGGAGCAGCGCATTTCCCGCATTCATTTTTATGCCCTGTTCAACACATATTTTTATACATCCAAGTTTCACGAGTTCCTCTTGAAATTTTATGTCTTTGATTATCCTATTAAATAGTGAAATTATATATCGTTACCAAATAAATCATCTAATTCATATTCCACTTTCCGCACATCAAAAGTTGAGATTACTGATTTATTTTAATCTGGCACTCAGTTGGAAAATCTATAAATCTTATCCTGGAGAATGCTAAGCTTTGCGTTTTTTATAATGAAATTCAGATCAGCGTCAGATAAAACTTCAGCTGATTTATATAAATCACACTTAATCTTTTTGTGAAACCAAGAATTCAAAGTAAAATTCATTTCAAAATAACATCTTAATAAATAACATATTAAACATTGATATTATATAATATAAAAAATCGTTATCGAGAAAAATACTAAATTAATCCATTCCACGTGCGGAATGTCCATTGGTTCATTTGACCCTCTTTGAAGTATATATATTTTGAAAAAAAGAGGTCAAAATGCGAGATAAATACATAACAGATGGAAGTATCGGAAGAGAAGAACTCTTTTTCGACTTATAGACTTGACTTCGCCAGATAGCCTATAAAAGGGAAATCACATTTCAGAAGTTTTTGTGAACAACCTTGCATGAAAATGTAACTTTCCCAATAGGCAATATTGTATTGCTCGATAGAATTAAAAAAGATTTTGGTTACCTTGATTTTTTGTTCGGAAAAATTGGTGGAAAAGCCAAGGATTTCCAGAAAATCATAAAATCATTGATCTACAACAAATTGACAGACAATGTTTCTATTAATCAAATCCCAAATATATACCCTGATGAAGCTTTTGAATGCTTGGGATTGAAAGAAACACCAGCAGAACGAACTTTTTACAGGACTATTGAGCGAATTGGAGATAAATTTGAAATTATCTTGGAACTTCATCAGCAATTCCTCGCAAAAAACGATCTCGTCTCAAAAGAGCAATTCGTTGATTTCTCGTCAACATATTTTGAAGGAACTAAGCCTGAATTGGATGCTTTAGGCTACTCAAGAGATGGAGCTCCCGGAAAGAAACAAATCACATTTGGAATCAGTACCGGTATCAACAATATTCCAACAGCATTGACAATCCAAAAAGGAAATGTCCAGGATAAAACACATTTCGATCATATTTTCAAAGCAGTCAAAAAAGTATTAGGTAAAGGCAGTGTTTTGATATTCGATTGTGGAGCCAACACAAAAACAAATAAAAAAAATAGGAAAATAGAAAAAAGCGTGGTTTGTGGTTTAGTTAATTGAATAAGTATCATATTTACTAACAATAATAATAATATTATCGCTCCATAATACTAATAATAACTTTTGGGTATTGTAGCCATTGTATATACTTTCCTCATCCTTATAAATATTAAATCAAGTGCCTTTAACCCCTTTTCTCCCTCGCTGCTTTCAGCATCAATTTTTTCTCAGTCCTTGCCACCATCTCACGCACAGACTCCACAGCATCAATATTTGCAGAAATGCTTGTTATTCCAAGCTCGACAAGGCGCTTCGCCACTTTCGGATAACTGCCTGCCTGACCACATATACTGGTCTTCACACCAGCCTTATTGCACTCTATAATAACATACTCGATGAGTTTCATCACAGCTGGATGCATTTCATTATAAAGATGCGCTACATTCTCATTATTTCTGTCCACAGCAAGCGTATATTGCGTGAGGTCATTAGTGCCGAAGCTCACGAAATCCAATCCTTCAGCGATGAATTGCTCTATTAGCAGCGCCGCTGCAGGTATCTCAACCATTACCCCGATCTCGGTCTTACTAAAATCTATCCCTCTTTCGCGCATGAACTCCTTGGCGCGACGCAACTCTGAGGGATGCTGCACCAGCGGAATCATGATACCCATATTATTATAGCCGCGCTTTATCAATTCCTTGAATGCCCTTACCTCAAGCTCAAAATGTTCTCTATCTATAAGATCGCGCCTTATTCCGCGGTACCCAAGCATAGGGTTTGGCTCAATTGGCTCGCCCTCCCCGCCTTTCACAGCCCTGAATTCGTCGGTGGGCGCGTCCAGTGTTCGCACCCATACGGGCTTTGGATAAAACGCATCCACCACAGTTTGTATGCGTGAAACAAGTTCACCGACATATTCGTCTGCTCTCCCTTCCTTTATATATTGGAGGGGGTGTTTTGGAAGACCAAGTATCATGTGTTCAATCCGCAGAATCCCAACACCATCAGCATGGGTTTCAACAGCTCGCGTCGTGGCTTCGGGGATAGATAAATTCACCTTCACTTCAGTTGCCGTTATTGATTTGTGTCTGTCATGCATGATAAGTCTCGATATATGTTCTTATTTCTAATTTTTTCTAATATGTCCATTCTCGGCATCAATTATTCGCTCAATCGCCTTTTTGCCTTCTTGTCTTAGAAATTCATTTGATTCATTCAAAGCTATTTCCTCCAATGCAGACTTCGCATTCAATTCACCTATCAATCCCAGTGCGGCTACAGCATATCTTCTGGTTCTAATTGGTTCTTTCTTGTCTTTTAGTCGTTCTATCAGACCTGGCACAGATCTCTTATCCTCAATCCTTCCTAGCATAAAAGTAGAATATTTACGAATCCTGGGATTAGAATGTCTGAGATTATTTATAAGAATCTCAACCACTTCTTTATCCGTTATTTTTATTGGATCAACTATATCGTATAACAGCTTGTGAGCTTCATCTTTTCCAGTTTCTTTCTCATATTGTGCATATTTCTCAAAATTTTTAAGAAAATCCTCAACTGCGTTTGGAACTCCTAAGTTAGCCAATGCTTCACTAATCCTACCGGCAGCGCCTATATCTTGTTCGGTTTCCATGCTTTTCTCAAGTATATTAATGAATACAGAGTTTCCAGAATACGCAAGAGTTGAAGCGCAATTCATTCGAACATTTACATCAGGATGTCTCTGAAGCCAATCTGTAATAATTGATGTTTGACCTTCCAATTCCAACAACTCAAAAAGATATCTATTAATTTCGGGAGTAAGGTATTCGGTAATATAAGAAGAATGGTTATGGTCCAAAATGTCTCTGATGATCTTCTTTGCTACAAAAAATTCAAGGAAAGATTTATGAATAAATGTGAATTGTTCATTACCTGCACGTTTAAAAAGCGCACATCTGCGAAATAACTCGCTCAAATTTGGCTCTTTTAAAACAAACCTTTCACCTACTTTTATAGATGTTTCTGTGCATTCTATATAAGGGAAATTAGATACATACATCTGAAACCCAAGGTTTTCAGCTAATTTTATGGTTTCTTCGGGATTTAATTTTCGATTCTGTGATTCATTTTCTAAACATTTAATGGTATATAAATCATATAGTTTAGTTCCTGTTACTTTTTGTTCCTTAATTACTACAGAAGGATCAGGAACTGTTTTTACAATCACATCAAGGAATATGGGACGTTTCGCCAAATCTATTAAATTGTAAAATTCCGGACTGTTAATTTTCGCATAAGTATCTTTCCACCCCTCACCCAACTTTGAATGAA
This sequence comes from Candidatus Methanoperedens sp., assembly GCA_049301735.1. Taxonomy (GTDB): domain Archaea; phylum Halobacteriota; class Methanosarcinia; order Methanosarcinales; family Methanoperedenaceae; genus Methanoperedens. Next base: position 3,680 of record JBAQLI010000261.1, on the reverse strand, counting down.
GATAGTTTCTAATGTCTTGATCGCTAAAATCTTTCAGATAAACGATATCTGTTTGTTCTTCATCTAATTTCTCCTTTAATAAACTATTAAAATATTCCGGCTCTCTTCTCCTCATAAGAATTTTTTTTTCTTCTGAGGTGGAACGGAAATAATGAGTCCTGCTGGTAATTATTATTTTAGCGTTTTCAGTGATGAGGCTCATTATTTCTCTAAAGTTGTCAAACATCTTTGCCTTGTTAGCCCTCATTGTCATTTCATCAAACCCATCGAGAATTAACAGGAGTTTACCTGAACGAAGCAATATCTCAAATTGATAGTAGGCTTCTATCGGAAGTTCATATTTTCTCCGAAGATTCTCGATTAATAGTTGCTGGATATCATTATACTCGCTGTAATTTCCCAAATTGATCAGAATGGGTATCCTTACAGCTTCCTCCTTTTTTTTAATTCTCTGTGCCAATATGTATGCCAGTTTGTGACAAAAAATGGTTTTGCCACTTCCAAATTCACCAAGTATTGCTAAAACCGATTTAGATTCATCAGGTAGCCAAACTTCTGTCACATGTTCCATTAAATTTTTAGCATCACATTTATAATTTGAGCATTCTAATGCTATAAAGTGTTTAAAATCAGAACCATCGTGGTGCTCTTTAAGTACAGCTTCGATATAGTTATCCCAATTAAATAATAAAGGATCAATTTCATAACGTGATATAACCGAAAAAATGGCATTGATTGGAATACAAAAACCGATGCCTTCTGAATATTTAGTTGTCACTATGCCTATTACACGCCCTGATTCGGCGCTAACTACGGGACCGCCACTATTGCCTTTATTTATTTGGGCGCTTATTTGGATTTTCTTAATTATACCTTCAGAATCTCTATCAATTGCTGAAACAATTCCTTTTGTAATACTTGGTCTATCAAAAATTGGATAACCGACTACATACACTTCTTCAACATTTTCAATAGTAACTGGTTCTAAAAGAGAATCGAGAAAAGGAAGACCGTTTTCTGCTTTAAGGATAGCTATATCATTTTCAGGACTGCGTTTATATACCTTTGCACTTAATATCGTTTTTCCGTTCTTAACCTCTAAGTTTGTCTCTTCTCCAATGACATGATTACATGTTATTATAATTCCATATCGGCTGATCGCCAAGCCAGATCCGACTGGTTTACCTTCAATGCAAATCAGCATTGTGGATTCTTTAACTTTTTCCAATATCGATCTTAGGGCATTCATAACATAACTTATCAAGTCCGTTTTGAACCAATAAAACGGCGAGTGCTATCGGAGATGGTACTTTGATGGTAGATGAAATTATAAAATCAGAAAGAGCGACTGCCAACGTAACACTATCTGAATATTCTTTCTTTCTATTCGGATAATCCCATTCAACACATATTAAGTTGTAGAGTACATTTTTTCTTTTAATAAACCAATGATTGAAACTCTGCATTATATAATCGATATTTGGCATGATAGCTACCGGTTGACCTGGGAAGGCCTCACTTGAATAATAAGATTCATACCAATCATTATACAGAATTTCTTGATTTTCAAAATATTGGATGACCTTTTCGTTGGTGTTATACGGTTTCATTGATCACCTTTTATTTATTTAAAATTTAATCCTTTATTAGAGAGAGTATCTATGCCTTTATAAATGGCGGAACTTCCCAGTCGCTCTTCAATTCGTATCAACTCGTTGTAATTTGCCGTTCTTTCTCCGCGGCATACAGAACCTGCTTTAATAAGTCCTGTATTATAACCCACAGCTAAATTTGCCAGAAGCTTTTCTCCGGTTTCTGCCGACCGATTAGATATCACGCATCTATATTCTGCTTTTTTTGCTTCTTTTATTACTGCGACCATTTCAGTTAATGTTCCGATTTGATTGGGTTTTATAATTATTGAATTGGCGATACCTTTTGCTATGCCTTCTTGGAGACGATGAATATTGGTAACAAATATATCATCTCCAACTAATTGAATATTCCTGCCAAGTTCTTCTGTCAAAAGTTTCCATCCACTCCAATCATCTTCTGCCATCCCGTCCTCAATTGAAACTATTGGATATTTTTCTGTGAGGTTTCTATAATAATTCACCAGGTCCTCAGATGACTTTGTCTTAAGGTCCTTTTCACCATGAAAGACGTATTTTCCGTCTTTATATAATTCACTCGCCGCAACATCCAGTGCTATACATATATCTCTCCCCGGTTCGTACCCTGTCTTAGAGATTGCTTCCACTATGAGCTTGATAGCCTCTTCATTTGATTTAAGATCGGGTGCGAAACCCCCTTCATCCCCTACTCCAGTACTGTACCCTTTGGATTTAATGATTGATTTTAGGCAATGATATGTTTCTGCAGCCATCCTAACTGCATCGCTGAATTTTGAAGCACCGACAGGCATTATCATAAATTCCTGGATATCAAGGTTATTATCTGCATGCCGCCCTCCATTGATGATATTCATCATCGGCACAGGTAATACCCTTGCATCAGAGCCGCCAAAATATTCGTAAAGAGGTATTCTTAAGCTATCCGCAGACGCTTTCGCACATGCCACAGAAGTGGCTAAAATTGTATTGGCACCGATTTTACTTTTATTAGAAGTACCGTCAAGTTCTATACATAAGTTATCAATATCTTCTTGATTAGACGCATCTTTTCCTAATAAAGCAGGTTTAACAATTTCATTAAATTTCGCAATCGCTTTAGTAACACCCTTTCCAAAAAATCTTTTTTCATCACCATCTCTTAACTCATGAGCTTCATATGCACCAGTCGAAGCACCAGATGGTACAGAGAACCGACCGACAATTCCATTATCCAACGATACTTCAACCTCGATGGTTGGATGTGCACGAGAATCCAAAACTTCCCTTGCTTTCATATCAATAATTTTATTCATATTGTTTATCCTTCTTGAATTTTCATTTTATTTATTCTTTTTTGTTAAACTCATATATTCATGAACATTTCATAATGTTTTCTATACCATTTGATCTGAATAGAAATAGTTATACTTAATTATAATTATTTTCTTCTCTATTGAGATGTCATGCATAAACTTTAAATTTTCTACAACTTAATTAAAGCAATATAATAAGCCAACCACTAACTAAATGACCTCGGATTGGATTTTATATTCCCGTGAATTCGACCATACGGAGTTAAAATGAAAGAAGAAAGATCTCTCAACTCCTGTGGCATTCTTTGAAAGCTTAAAGGTGCAAAGCTCCCTGCTTCGATAATTTCTAGCAACCGTACATGAATAGACATGATCGTCTATGATATACGTGATCTGAGTTGGAAAATCTTCATATATACGTAAAGAAAATTTGTCCCCATATCCAGAGAGTTCTTTTAATATCAATTGAATACTTTCATGAAGCTCATATCTGTAATGAGCAACTGCAAGTCCCAATTGCTCAGCTCTTTTTTGAGCAAAGTAACTATCAGGATCCAATGTTAAGATTCTTAATTTCATTTGCTTATTTGAATCAAGCGCATGCTTAAGATGAATCAAATAATTTTCGTATCCACTCCAAAAGGAATGGTGATGACTAAACTGCCTAAATTTCACAGTATATCAATTCCGCAAGTGATGGCATCTTAAAACTCTTACTGACTCTATCACCGATATAGTCATAAGCACTAATCCC